>JACZSY010000386.1 GCA_022573975.1 SAR324 cluster bacterium
TATCAGCGTCTCCAGGGTGACCTCGGGATCATTTACCATCAGGCGTGAATAAACGGCTACGTCGGTGAAAAGAATCGCGGTCAGCTTGCGTTGTACGGCAGAAGTGGTCATCGTTCCCTAAAAAAACCCAAGAGATGGAAGGGGTTCGGAAACGCGAGTATACCTGTTTTCGCTGAAATGAGCAGATGGCTACACCGCCTTCCACGGGCAGGGAAAACCGGCGTGGCTGGCGGGATCTAAAGCTTCGAGTGGGTGCCGTCGCAGAGCGGCGCCCGACCGCTCTGCTTGCAGCCGCACCAAAGGTAGGTCTTGCCCTCTTCCACATCGGCGACGATGGGCCGGAATTCGGTGCCTTTGTGGGAAGCATCGCAAAAGGGCTGGTTCTTGGAAAGCCCGCAAGCGCACCAGACGATCTTCCCTGTCTTTTCGGCTTTTATGATATAGGGGCCTTTCTGGGCCATGTTGGGCTTATCCATTGTTTTCTTCGGGTGGCTGAATGTGTTGGGTTGAGTAGGGGTTGAGATCAGAGTTTACCATGGGTTGCGACAATGGAATATAAACCAGCCAGAAATTGACGCAATGCGAAATTTGCGAAGCCGCGGTGCGTGGCATAGGGTAAGGCGATATCGTGCAAGGTCCAACGCGAGAGGCCAGGGGAGAGGGGAATTTTTTGCCGGTGGCCGGGCGCGCACCGCACCAACACCGCACGGCATCCATCCCACCGGCACGGTTTCCGCCGCGCCGCCAGGGGAAAGACAACCCGGAAGGGAAAAGACAACCCGGAAGGGAAAAGACAGCCCGCCAGGCAAAAGACAGGAGCGCAACGATCATGGCCGAAAACATCTCAGCGGAATTTCCTTTTCCCTCGCAATTCGTGGAGGTCAAGGGCAGCCGGATGCACTACGTGGAGCAAGGCGGCGGCGATCCGATCCTGCTGCTGCACGGCAACCCCACCTCATCGTATTTGTGGCGCAACGTGATTCCCCACCTGAGCGATCAGGGCCGCTGCATCGCATTGGACCTGATCGGCATGGGCCAGTCCGATCAGCCGGACATCGACTACCGGGTGGCCACCCACGCGGAGTACGTCGCCGCGTTCATCGAGGCGCTGGGACTGCGCAACCTGCGGCTGGTGCTGCACGATTGGGGGGGGTACATGGGCATGAATTACGCGGCGGCGAACCCGGACAACGTGCGGGCCATCGCCATGATGGAGACCGTCACCAAGCCCATCGCCATGGCGGACCGCTCCGAGACCTTTCAGCAGATTTTCGCCATGATGCGCGGCCCCCAGGGCCGGGACAAGGTAATGGGCGAAAACTTCTTCGTGGAGCGCATCCTGCCCGGCTCGGTGATGCGGAAATTGACCGACGGGGAGATGGCGGTCTACCGGGCGCCCTTCGCCACCGAACAATCCCGCAAGCCCACCTGGGTCTTTCCCAACGAGATCCCCCTGGACGGGCATCCCGCCGACGTGGTGGCGGCCGTGGAGGCCAACGCCGCCAAGGTGGCCGCGGCCAACCTGCCCATGCTGCTGCTCACCTTCGATCCCGGCGCGGTGATCCAGCAGGCCGAGATCGACTGGTGCCGCCGGACCTTCCCCGCCATGGAAATCCGCGAGATGGGGCCTGGCATCCATTTCGTGCAGGAAGACCAGCCCGCGGCCATCGGCAAGGCCATCGCGCAATGGCTGGGCGGGTTGGGGTAGAAGGGCGGCGCGGGCCGTGGCCCCTCCCTGAGCGCCAATTGGCCGGTAGGGGCACAGTACGCTGTGCCCCAGGGCGGGTCCATCTACCCGGCTTGCGGCAACACCTCGGTTCCCAGCCGTTCCAGCGTTTCCATCTGCGCGGCCCCATCGGGCGCCGGCAGGTCGAAAATGATGCGCGACACCCCCTGCTCCCCATAGGCGGCGATATCCTCCAGGATTTGCTCCGGCGTGCCCACCATGGTGGAGCGCTCGGTCTCGGAGAAGCTGAGCGCGCAACGCAGCACGATGGGCAGGGTGGCCGGATCGCGCCCTTTTTCCTCGCAAATGGCGTGAAGCCGCTCCCTGGCCCGGCCCAACTCGGCGGGGGAAAGGTCCACCGGCGGCCGCAGCCCGATGGGGTGCCAGGCATCCCCCAGTTCCACGGCGCGCCGCAGCGCCCGGCCGGTGTGCCCGCCCACCCAGATGGGAATGCCGCCGGCCTGCACTGGCTTGGGGGAGAATTCCAGGTTGGAATACTGGTGGAAGCGGCCCTCGAAGGAAGGGGTCTCCTCGCTCCACAGGTTGCGCATGATGCGGATGTATTCGTCGGTGCGGGCGCCCCGGTCATGGAAATGATCGCCGATGCCCAGCGCCTCGAACTCGTCGCGCATCGTGCGATGGATGAAGTCGCGCGCCGCTTCCAGCCCCTGGTCGAGCAGGATCGCGCCGATCAACGCCTCGTAGGCCCGCTCCAGGTTGCGCGCCCGTTCACGTCCGCCGGTCGTCTCCTCGCCGGCGCCGAGCAGCAGCACGGAGCCGAGGTCGAGCGAGGCGGCGAGCCGGGCCAGCGTCGTGCCCATCACGAGCTGCGAGCGCCATTCGGTGAGGTGGCCCTCTTCCTCGTCCGGGAAGCTCTCGTAGAGCGCCTCCGCGACCACGAGGCTGAGCGCGGCATCGCCCAGGAACTCCATGCGTTCGTTGTCCTCGCCACCCTCTTCGGGGTGTTCGTTGGAGTAGGAGGGGTGGGTGATCGCCGTGCGCAAGAGCGCCTCATCCCGGAACTGGATACAGATGCGCTGCTGTAGCGCGACGAGGTCTTCCGGGGAGGCGGGGGCCAAGTGGTCACCTCTCGCATCGCACGCCCCCCGTCGCGCGTACGATGTGGTCAGGCCGCGTTCG
>JACZSY010000163.1 GCA_022573975.1 SAR324 cluster bacterium
TATCCCCGGCCTTTCCCCATTTGGCTGTAAAAATCACCGGGGGAAGGGTGACTTCTTTGCCTATATCGTTGTAATGCGACGCTTTTCCCTCTTCGTATCGGTGAGGGAGGGAGGCCGAAGGCCGGAGGGGGAGGCTTCGGGCGTCGAAATCCCCATCCCCGGACAGCGGGCCTCACCCCAAACCCACAATAAACCGCATGGCGGGTCTGACCCTCGACCATGCGAAGATGGTAAAACGCTGTGTCAACAATGACATAGGGAGAGAAGAACCCTTTCCCCGCTCAGCCAGTGGTCCAAGCGGGCCGGCATCCGGCGGGGAAAGCCAAGCGCGAGCCCTGGCGTTCTTCCGCCTAGAGCGCGTCCAGCACCTCCCGGGCATGGCCCGCGGGCGTCACATCGCCATACACCCGCGCGATGCGTCCTTCCGCATCGATCACGTAGGTGATCCGCTTGGGCCAGGGTTTGGAAGGGTCCTCCCTGTCGGCGCCATAGGCCAGGGTGACCGATCTGTCCTCGTCGCTCAACAGGTCGAAATTGAAGGCGAACTTGTCCTTGAAGAGCAGGTTGTCCGCGGGGGTATCGATACTGATGCCCAGCACCTGGGCATTTTTGGCGGTGAATTCGGGAAGCAAATCCTTGAATTCCCCGCCCTCGAGGGTTCAGCCGGGGGTGTCCGCCTTGGGATACCACCACAAAACCAGGAGTTTTCCCCGGAATTGGGACAGATTTACCAGTTTCCCGTCTTGATTGGGCACCTCGAAATCAGGCGCCGTGTCTCCAACGTTCAGCAATGGCATGGTGTCTTTTCGGAAAAAGGGTGATGGATAAACCGTCGGCGCCATGATGGCGCTCCATACCGGCCGTGCTTCAAGGGCCGCGCTTCACCGGCTGTTTTTCACAACAATTCGGCGCACTTGGCCAGGGCCACGTCCACGGCGCGGCGGAAGGCCGATTCCTCCGGATCGCGGTTGACCGGCGCGCCCCGGCCGATGGCGATTGCGATGGGCACGCCATCGACGGTGCCCTGCAGCGTGAACCGCTCGCCGGGTTTGAGCACCTTGGCGCTCCCGAACTGCGTTTTGCTGATGTCCTTGTCCGGAATGTCCACCCGGCACAACACGATCAACTCATCGCCCTCCCGGCGGCGTTCGGTGACCTGATAGCTCCAGCCCTCCCCAAAGCGCTCGTTGAGCCGGCGCGCCGCCTCGGACTTCCGCCTTTTGGCCTTCGGCGGCCCCTCGATCGAAGACGCACGGGTGGAAGGCTCGGGGGGGATTGGAGCAGCCACCGCCGGAAACACCGCGGGAGCCACCGTGGATGGCGTCCCGGTGGGAGCAGGCACCGCACGGAACGTCCCGGCACTGCGATCCTTGAAGCGCTGCCGGGTCTGGTCCATCAGCGCATCGAACGCCGAGGAATATCCCGTCATCTTGTCATCGGCCATGGTTCTCCATGTGGCTCAATCAGGGTTCAAATGGACCGGCGGTGTTGGCCTGCCGGCGGCTGTGTTGGCCTGCCGGCGGCTGTGTTGGCCTGCCGGCGGCGCCTATTACCGGCCTTGGTTCCACCAGCCCATGAAGTCGTCATTGGCCTGGGTGGCCAGGCCGCCGGCCGCGGATTTCGATTGCAGATGTTCCAGCACATCCGCGGCGGAAACCACGTCGCCATACTTGGCGTCGATATCCAGCAGGTTGGCCTCGTGGGTGCCCTCCGGGCGGTCGCCCACGCCGTCGCGCACCACCACCGTGTAATAGCCGTACTGGAGCGAATCGATGGCCGAGGCCCGGATGCAGCCGCTGGTGGTGCAGCCCACCATGACGATGGTGTCCACGCCCTGGCTCCGCAGATAGCTGTCCAGATCGGTGCCGAAGAACGCGCTGGCGAACTTCTTCTCGATGATGCGGTCGCCGGGCTGGGGCTTGATGCGCGAGTCCACCTCCACCATCCGCGAGCCCTTCAACAGGATCGCCAGCGAGGGCACCTTCTTGATGAATATGCCGGCGTCCCGGAAGTGGGGCTCGTAGGCGATGGTGGTATAGGCCACCGGCAGCCCGGCCGAGCGGAACGCCGGGAGCAAGCGGTTGGTGACCGCCAATTGAGAGGAAAAATCCCCGCCCAGCGGCGTACTGGGGTCGGTGAACCCGACGATGAAATCCACCACCAGCAAGCACGGTTTGTCTCCGTATCCCGACCGCTGCGCGAAGCCCTTGTCCCGGTATCCGCTCATGTTGCCGGCAAATTCACCGTTGCTGAAATCGTTGCTCATGACATCTCCTGAAGCATTGGACATCGGTGGAAAAGTGTGGCCGATCCATTAACAGCACGCCAGAAGTTACGGGGTTTGGAGCCAAAACTCAAGGCCGGGCGGGAGTGTGAACAGGGCAATCGCCATTGGTTCCAACAATGCCTTGGGCCGATACATTGCAAAAATATTGCAAAAACACCTGCGATGGCCTCGTCCCAGGCCCCAATCCGCCCCTGCCCTCAACCGTATTGATGGAATCGGCATTTCGTGCAAAGCAAGCTTCCCACCCCAGGTTGTTCAACCTCATTGCCGGGGGAGGAACCGGGGGCGGGGAATCGCCGCGCCACCCATCCCCTCTTGCCTGGCCGGCCGCAACCGGTTATCCCCTTCCTCCCGGGGCATCAATTCAACTCGTCGGGCCGCTCGGGCGGAAACATGGTGTTGAGGACGTCCCTCAGGTGAATCGCGGAAGCTTCACCGAGGAGAACAGTGCTGGTTATTTCCCTGAGGTAGACCACTTCGCGCTCCGTTCCCATCCGCTGGCCGTCTTCCTGGTATTGAATCTCCGGCTCCAATTGGCGCGCCTCGTTATAGAAATGCAGGGCGACTTGCCTTTGCACATTGGATTCCACCAGCACCCCGGAATGGCTTTGCAGCCGATACTCGTTGGCCTTGGGCCATTTCACGGTGTAGAGCTTCTTTCCTGATGCCATGCTGTCCTTTCATCGTTGTTGGGAAGCCTGAGTGTTGGGGAGGCTGCGTGTTGGGAAGGCTGCCTGTTGGGAGGGATCAGGCGATGGGCAGGATCGGCGGCCTCCCCGCGGCGCCTTTCAGGCGGCGCGGGGAGGGCTGCCGCTTCCCGCTACGCTGGCCGGGGGTTCGGTGACGGCCCCGGCATCCTGGTTGCTGTACAACCCGCCATAGGGACCGCGCTTGATAAACCTGCCATCGCCGGGGCGTCCCACGTATTCCATCCGGTCGATCACGATCTTGCCCCGGGAGACCACGGTATCGGTGAACCCCTTCACCTTGAAGCCTTCGAAAGCATTGTAGTCGATGTTCATGTGGTGGGTGCGGGGGTTGTAATAGCTGATGGTCTCCTCGTGCTCCGTGTCGAACACGACCAGGTCCGCGTCGCTGCCCACGGCGATGGTGCCCTTTTTGGGGAAGAGTCCGAAAATCTTGGCCGGGCCGGTGGAGGTGAGTTCGACGAACCGGTTCAGGTTGATGTGGCCGCCCCTGACGCCATAGTGATAAATGAGGCTCATCCGGTTTTCGATGCCCGGCCCGCCGTTGGGGATTTTGCTGAAATCGTCCTTGCCCTGCTCCTTTTGCTCCCGCATGCAGAAAGGGCAATGGTCGGTGGAGATGACATGGAGCGCATTGCCCCGCAGGCCCCGCCACAACTCGTCCTGGTTCCATTTTTCCCGCAAGGGCGGCGTGAGCACGTATTTGGCCCCTTCGAAGCCTGGCTCGTCATAGGCCTTGACGTCCAGCAGCAGGTATTGGGGGCAGGTTTCCGCATGGGCCATCACGCCGCGGGCCTGGGCCGCCCGCACTTCCTGCAGCGCGTCGTAACAACTGAGATGGACGATGTACACTGGGCATTGGGCCACTTCCGCGATGGCCAGGGCGCGGTGAGTGCCCTCGGCTTCCAGCCGGGTGGGCCGGGTCACGGCGTGGTACTTGGGCGCTGTGTGCCCCTGGGCCAGGGCGGTCTTGACCAACTCGTCGATCACGATCCCGTTTTCCGCGTGCATGCACACCAGGGTGCCGTCCTCCCCGGCTTTTCGCATGGTGCGGAAGATGGTGGCGTCGTCGGAGAGCATGACGCCGGGATAGGCCATGAACAGCTTGTAGCTGGTCACCCCCTCGTCGGACAGCCGCCGCATTTCCGGAATGCGGTGGTCGGGCATGTCGGTGACGATCATGTGAAAGCCGTAATCGATGGCCGTCTTCCCCGCGGCTTTCTGGTGCCAGGTTTCCAGGCCTTCCAGCGTCGAGGCGCCCCTGGTCTGCACGGCGAAGTCGACGATGGTGGTGGTGCCGCCATGGGCCGCGGCGCGGGTGCCGGTCTCGAAGGTGTCCGAGGTGGTGGTGCCGCCGAAGGGCAGCTCCAGGTGCGTATGGGGGTCCACGCCACCGGGAATCACCAGCTTGCCCTTGGCGTCGATCACCCGGCCGGCCTCCATCACCAGGTTTTTCCCGATCACGGTGATGGTGGAATCGTGAATGTAGATATCGGCTTGGTAATCGTCGACTGCCGTCACGATTCTACCGTTCTTGATCAATAGGCTCATGGCCTGCTCCTGATGGTGTATGGCCGGGGGCGGGGGCTTCGCCATTCCGGTTCGCGGTTTCGCGGCCGGACCTCCCGGCGGGGTTCCCCGCGGGTGTTCCCAGCGATGGTTTTCCGCTGTGGTTTTGCCCTGCGGTTTTGCCTTGGCCGGCTTCCTGCCCGGCTGGAAAACGATTTGTTGTTTCTTAGCAAAATCTCCGGGGGAATTAAACTCCCATTCGCGGACTCTTGAATTTTCCGCTTCGCGGGGGTTCGCCGGGAATCGGGGCAGGGGCCTGGCGCGAGCGCCGGATCCGGCCCTCCCCGCGGTGGACCGGCCGGCGCCGAAAACCGCCATGGCGCGGAGTAGACGCGTTGAATTCCCCCCCGTTGCTTCTGTGCCGGTTGCCATTTCTCCACCACGGATGAGTTGACTTTCGGACACCGATGGGGTTTAAAAAGTCTTCCAATCCCGTGTGTCAAAGGGGAGCAGTGCGAAGAAAAATTCCCGATCAATTTTCCGGAGGGGGAATTTGCGGTTCCAAGCGGAAACCACCAACCTTACCCGAATCCTGATCCGCCCGAGGGCGGGGGAGAGCCATGATGAAACAGAAAAGCGTGAAAAGCACCGCCACGACGCCGAAGAATGGCGTTTCAAGAAGAAAAATTCTCCAAACCGCGGCCCAGGCGGCAACCGTTGGCGCCATTGCGAGTGGGTTTCCCTACAGGTTCAACATCGTTCACGGCGCGGAATCCTTCCGCACCATCGGTCTCGGCGTGAGCGTCATCAACGAAATTCAGAGCAAGGCCTCCAAGGATATCGGTCACCGGATTCGCGGCCAGGCCCTGGGCTATGGCGCCATGTTCGGGAAGATGCTCACCCAGAACACCCAGTACGAGGTGGCCGAAGGGTACTACAACGATATGGACGTGATGTGGCCCAACAAGGTGTGGCAGCCTATCGATACGCGGCGCATCAAGCATTGGGACCAGATTTCCAATCTGGCCAAGACCGGCAAACTGACCCCCGGTTCCCAGTATGGCCAGGGCGACGCCCCGTTCCGCCAGCTGTGGCTGGACAGCAACGCCAAAGTCACCCTGAACGGGCCGACCCGCTATGTCACCATGGTGCCCGGCTGGCATAACGCGGACTCCATCGGCTACAACCCCGACGAAACCGGGCGGGTCATCGACAGTTGGGGCGACCTGATGAGCGATGAGTTCAAAGGACGCGTCGCGCTGTTGAACATTCCCCAGATCGGCATGATGGACGCCACCATGGCCGTTGAAGCCTTGGGGCTCTATAAGTTCAAGGACAAGGGCAACATGACCCGGAAGGAAATCGATTTCGTGATCGATTACCTGATCAAGAAGAAGAAAGCCGGTCATTTCCGCGCCCTGTGGGAAACCTTCGGTCAATCGGTGCAGCTGATGACCAGCGGCGAGGTGGCCCTGGAGTCCATGTGGTCCCCCGCCGTGACCGCGATCCGGGCCGAAGGCGTCAAATGCATCTTTGCCTCTCCCAAGGAAGGCATGCGCGGCTGGCACGGCGGCCTGGCCATTTCCGCCAAGGTCTCCGGGAGGAAACTGGACGCGGTTTACGAGTACATCAACTGGTGGCTCGATGGCTGGGCCGGCGCATTCGTGGCGCGGCAGGGGTATTACATGTCCACCTATAAGCGCTCCAAGAACTACATGTCGGCCGCCGAGTGGGACTTTTGGTATGAGGGCAAGCCGGCCGCCACCGATTTGCCCGATCCCTTCGGAACCATAATCATCAAAAAAGGCAAGATTCGCGATGGTGGGTCCTATGAGCAACGCTTCAAGAAAATCGCCCTATGGAATTCCGTGATGGACGAGAACAGTTATCTCGTCAAGCGTTGGGGTGAATTCAAGAACGCGTAAGTATTAGCGTGCCGCGGTGGATTTTCCCTCGATATCATCGCCGGGGACTGGTGTTTTCAGACCAGCCCCCGGCAATCGGGGGCGTGCTGGTTTTTTCCTTCAAACCGGTTCCTCCACACCGGTGATATTGGCCGAAGGACGGTCGTTCCGCGGCTTTTCTTTTCGGCAATTAATTTCAGCTCCGCAAAAACCTTCACCTTCTGTTTCTGATCCAATCGGTTTCTGATAGAAAAATGGCCTCGGCCAACCCCTGGTGCGACCCGACATGGACAGACCCTCCCCCAATTTTCACCCCGGCTTGATCGGCTCTGCGCCGCAGGCCCCGGCGCCGCCGAAAACCGGGGTGGGAATAATAAAGCGCAGGAGGGGGACGGGGGTTTACGTGACCTGGCTGGTCGCGCCGTCCACCATCTGGCTTATTTTGTTCCTCATCGTTCCCCTGCTCAGCATCATCGTCTTCAGCTTTTGGCAGATCAACGATCAAAACGTGATGGTGCCTAATTTCACCCTGGTAAACTACGCGGAATATTTTCACACCGAAGGCTTCTTCGATCCCAGCTCCGATAAATTTCTGACGCTCAGCAGCAATATCCTCACCTTGTGGACCACCTTGCGGCTCACTATGGAGGTGATGGTGATTTGCCTGCTGCTGGCCTATCCCATCGCCTATTTTCTGGCCATGCAGGTCAAGGCCTTCAAATGGCAACTGGCTCTGTTCCTGATGTGCATGGTGCCATTTTGGACCAGTTACCTGATCCGCACCGTGGCCTGGGTGCCCATGCTTGGGCGGAGGGGATTGGTCAATAAATTCCTGCTGTGGATCGGCATCGTGGAAAAGCCGTTGGGATTTTTATTGTATTCGGAGTTCAGCCTGACCCTGGCCTTGGTGCAACTTTATGTGGTGCTGTGTATCGGCCCCATTTTTTTCTCGTTGGCCAAAATCGACAATTCGATTCTGGAAGCCGCGCGGGATATGGGCGCCAAACCCTATCAGATTTTCCGTGAGATCATCCTGCCGCTTTCCCTGCCGGGGGTCGCCATCGGCATGATTTTCATTTGGGTGATGATCATGGGAGAATTCGCCACCGCGGGATTGGTGGGTGGCGGCAAGATGGCCCTGGTGGGAAATTCCATCATCGACCTGATGGGGACGGGGCAATATCCACCCGCCTCCTCAATAGCGTTGATGTTGATGCTGACCATGATGATCGGGGTGTTCATCATTTTGAAATTGGTCGATATCCGCAAGCAATTGTAACCGCAAACCCCACCAAGGCTTACCGATGGCCCGCTGGACTGCTGAAAGAAAAAAGAAAGCCTGGATCAAGACGCTCTTCAGTGGCTATTACATCTTGTTCATCATCTTCATTTTCGGCCCGATGTTCGCCATGTTCGTCCTGTCCTTCCAGGGCCGGCTGGCGGGCACGAATTTCCCCATGCGCAGTTATGGATTTTATTGGTGGAAAAAGCTGATCGAACCTTCCGTGGTGGGAGACATGCAGGGGGCGTTGCTGCGCTCGATCATCCTGGCCTTGATCGTGATGGTGATCACGGCGGTGTTTTCCACCATGCTGGGGATGGCCTTCCGCAAAAAATTCGTCGGATCGGGTCTGCTGTTCTACATGATCATGAGCGGCATCATGGTGCCGGGAATTCTGATCAGCCTGGGCCTGGCGATGGTGTTGAAGGTCCTCGGAATCACCCCGACCTGGTGGTTTTCCGCGCTGGGGGTGCATGTCATCTGGACCCTGCCCTTCGGATTCCTGATCATGATGGCGGTGTTCAACCGCTTCGATCACAGCCTGGAGGAGGCCGCACGGGACATGGGGGCCAGCGAATGGACCGTGTTCAAGGAGGTGACGCTGCCGTTGATTCTGCCCGGCGTGGTGGCGGCGGGATTGTTCGGGTTCACGCTGTCCTACGACGAGTTCGCCCGCACCACTCAGGTCGCCGGAGAATTCAACACGCTGCCCCTGGATATTTACGCCTCTTTTACCCAGCGCATCCGTCCTACCATTTTCGCCCTGGGAACCGGTTCGACCATCTTCTCCATCATGCTGATCGGCCTGTTCGTATTGGTTTACACCTTGATCTTCCGCCGGAAATAACACCATCCGATTGGATGGGGAGGGGAGGCCGGACAGATGCTTTTGGGGCGGGTTGGGCGCTACAGGATCACGCCCGCGTCGGCCGGCCAACTGAGCACCTCGGGCTGGCCCGGCCGATAGCTCCGCTCCGAAGCGCTGCGATGCTGCTCCACATGCACCAACTGCCCCGGGGCGACCTCGAACACGTCGGTCTCCAGGGAGCCGAGGAACTGCGTGGCCACGTAGGTGCCCCGCACCGTGTTGCCCATGTTGGGATGTTCTCCAGTGTGGATCAGGTCGGCCCGCACCGAGACGGTCACCTCCCGTCCGATGGGGGGGATTTTCATTCCTTCGGATATCCGCACATAGATGGTCGAACCGTTGCTCTCCACCAGCGCCATGGAGCCGCTGCGCGATTTGAGCACGCCGGGAAAGAGGTTGTTGTTGCCGATGAACTCGGCGACGAATTTGGTGCGGGGACTCTCGTAGATTTCCCTGGAGGTGCCGATCTGCTGGATCACCGCGTCGCTCATCACGATCACCTTGTCCGCCAGGGACATGGCCTCCTGCTGGGAGTGGGTGACCAGGATGAAGGTCATCTCCAAATCGCGCTGGATTTTCTTCAACTCCACCATCATCGCCTGGCGCAGGCTGTAGTCCAGCGATCCCAGTGGTTCGTCCAGCAACAGCACGGCCGGCTCGCTGATCAGGGCGCGGGCCAATGCCACGCGCTGTTGCTGCCCGCCGCTCAACTCATGGGGACGGCGGTTGGCATATTCGGTCATGTCCACCTTTTCGATCATCTCGGCCACCCGGCGCGCCCGCTCGGCCGTGGGCACGCCCTTCATTTTCAGGCTGAACTCCACATTCTGGGACACCGTGCGGTGGGGGAACAGGGCGAAGCTCTGGAACATCATGGAGGAGTTGCGCTGGGCGGGCGGCATTTCGGTCACGTCTTCTCCGGCGATGTAGACTTTTCCCGAGGTGACTTCCTCCAGGCCGCCGATCATGCGCAGGGTGGTGGTCTTGCCGCAGCCGCTGGGGCCCAGCATGGCCACCAGTTCGCCATGCTCGATCTCCACGCTGAAATCGATCACGGCGCGGGTGCCCCCGGGAAACACCTTGTTCACTTTTTCAAGCACAACGTCGAACTGCGCCATGTCTGCCTCTGACTTTCCATATCACCCCGCCCGGGCCCGATCCCAAGGGGGAAAAAAATAACGGGAAAAATACCGGGGAATCACCGGGAGGTAAAACAAGCGGAGGCCAACGATCCACCCCTGGACCATGGGCCGTGCTATGTCTCCCCTATCCCTTGTCTCCGCCATCCTTCCCGTCGGCGGCCTGCTTGACCAGGGCCCACACCTTCTCGAACGGCACATCGTCGAACATGCCGTGTTGGTTGACTTCCTTCACCAGCGTGAGGGCTTCGCCGAGGGACTCGTCAT
>JACZSY010000164.1 GCA_022573975.1 SAR324 cluster bacterium
GCTCCTCCGGCTCCTCCGCATCCTCCGGATTCTCTGCAGCCTTCGGATTCTCCGCAACCTCCGGATTCTCCGCAACCTCCGGATTCTCTGCAACCTTCGGATCCTCCGCAGCTTTCGGATTCTCTGCAACCTTCGGATCCTCCGCAACCTCCGGATTCTCTGCAACCTCCGGAACCCCGGTTACTTCCTCCGGAACTTCCGGATTCTCCGCAGCTTTCGGATCCTCTGCAACCTCCGGAACCCCGGTTACTTCCTCGGTCATGTCGGTCTCCTTACCTGATGATCAGTTTCACGCTTTCCGACAAACCCACGTCGATCACGCCCAGAAAAAGGGCCACGGCGATGGTGAGCACCAACACCACTCCGGTGGACTTGAGGGTGGCCTCCCGGGTGGGCCAGGTCACCCGCTTGAATTCGGAGATGACGTCGGTGAAGAACTTTGCGATATTCCTGAAAAAATTCACGGGCCTCGTTTCGTTGCCGGTTCGGTTCGCGTTGGCCGGCGCGGCGGCGCCGCCATGGACGCGCCCGCCGGTTGATGTTGGTTCGCAGCCGGGACGCTCCGGCCGGATCGAGACGCCCCGCGGCCCTCCCGCGGAGGGCTTTATTTTCAGCAGGCCAGGAGGGACTCGAACCCACAACAGCCGGTTTTGGAGACCGGTGCTCTACCAATTGGAGCTACTGGCCTTTCACAATCCCCGGCCCTGCGCCCTGCCGCGTCCGGAGAAGGTTATTTGTACTCCTTGTGCTCGGTGTGCTTGTTGTCCCAGCGGCAAAATTTCTTCTTGACGATCTTCTCGGGGTTCCTCTTCTTGTTCCGGAAGGTGGTGTAATTGATGCGGTCGCACTCGGTGCATTGCAAATGGATGGTGTCCGCCATGGCTGTCTCCGCTGTTGGGGAAATTTGGAGCCCGGGAGCAGGATTGAACTGCCGACCTCTTCCTTACCAAGGAAGCGCTCTACCACTGAGCTACCCGGGCAGCCGGGGTCTCCTGTCTGGTAATGGCGCCTTGAGGGCTCCGTAAAGGAGCCTAATTGACGCCTTCCCGCCACCGTCTTGCCGCCGGGAACGGAAACAACGCCTCCGGATTCACCGTCCCCGGATGCGGGCCCCTCGTCCTCCTTCGGCCCCGGCCGGTTGAATGGGGAGAGGAGGATTCGAACCTCCGAAGGCTTCGCCGTCAGATTTACAGTCTGATCCCTTTAACCACTCGGGAATCTCCCCGTGTTGATAGTATCGATGACTTCGGGTCTGGCGCCGTTCTTTCGTTTCAAGGTTCCGCGTCTTGCAGCTTGCTCCAGCGAAATTGGCCTGTTCACTTCAGCGCAGATGGAGCTGGCGAAGGGACTTGAACCCGCAACCTGCAGTTTACAAAACTGCTGCTCTACCAATTGAGCTACGCCAGCCCAATTCAAATCCTTTTATTGTAGAATTTCCCTCTTTTTTGTCAATGCCGAAAATTCCATAGGGGACAGGTTTTTTAAAATTCTTCCGGGACGGTTTCGAGCCACGATTATCAGTGTACTGATCCTGGCGGAGGGATTCAAGGGCACAACCGGCAACCTGTGGTAAACAGAGCGGCAAGAACGATCCCGGGGCATTCCGGCGCCTCTCCGATGTGGTATGGTGGCCCCTGCCAAATGTTGCGCGCCATTCCCATGCCACCGCCAGAGGAGAGACGATCCATGAAAGTCGGCCTGTTCATCACCAATCAACATCACCTGGACGCGGATATGGCCGTCGCCCTGGAAGCGCAATACGAGATGGTGCGTCACGCCCGGGATCATGGGTGGGACTCCATGTTTTCCGGACAGCATTATCTCAACGAGGGCGACAACCAGCAGTTGCAGTTGGTGCCCCTGTTGGCGCGGCTGATGGCCGAAGCGGGTGAGATGACCACGGGCCTGGGCATTCTGTTGATCAATCTGCACAATCCGGTCTACGTGGCCGAGACAGTGGCCTCCCTGGACGTGATCGCCAAGGGGAATTTCGTTTTCGGCGTGGGCCTGGGTTACCGGGATGTCGAGTTCGACGCCTTCCGGGTGCCCAAGGGCCAGCGCGTGGCGCGGCTGGAGGAGTGCCTGGAGCTGGTGATCCGGCTGTGGAGCGGGGAGACGGTGAGCCACGATAGCGAGGTCTGCAAACTGGACCATGTCACCATGAACCTGCGCCCGCTGCAAAAGCCCCGCCCGCCGATCTGGTTCGCGGCCAACAACGACGCCGCGGTGCGCCGCGCGGCCCGGCTGGGAGACAACTGGTTCATCAACCCCCATTCCACCATGGCCACCCTCAAGCGCCAGATGGGTCTCTACCGGGAAGAACTGGAGCGGGTGGGCAAGCCGTTTCCGGCCGAACTGCCCGCGGTCAAGGAGATATACTGCGCCAAGGACCGCGCCACGGCCCTGGAAATGGCGGGGCCCTACCTGGCCGCCAAATACCGCGACTACGCCAAATGGGGGCAGGACAAAGCCATGCCCGCCGACGAGACCTTCGACCTGGAATTCGGCGACCTGCTAAAAGATCGGTTCGTGCTGGGATCGCCGGAAGAATGTTACGAGCAGTTGCGCCCTTACTGGGAGGAAATGGGGGTGAGCCACCTGATCCTTCGCACCCACTGGGCCGGAATGCCGCTTTCCACCGCGCTGGCCTCGATGCAGTTGATCTCCGACGGGTTGATTCCCGCGCTGAGGAAAGCCGTTCCGGTGCAGCCTCCCATGGCGGGAAGGCATTGAGCAGGTGCGCCCGCCCGGCCCAAACCGTGGAACCGGGGCTTGGGGTCAAAGGCCGCCGTCGTCCTTCATCTCGCAGAGCGCGCCCTTGCGGCCGGTGACCAGCGGCGGCAGGGCCTTCCGCAACGCCGCCAGCCGCTCGCTGCCCGCGTGGACTCGATAGGCCTCCTGATCGGCATAGAGTTCATAGAGCACAACCTTGTTGGCCTCCTCCTGGGGCAGCAGCACATCGAAGCGGAGCGTGCCGGGTTCCTCCCTGGAGGCGGCGGCGTGCGGCGCGATGAGTTCCAGGAAGGCCTCCAGGCATCCTTCCTTGGTGGTATATTCCACGATCAACGCGACCTTGCTCATGTCTGGATTCCTCATATTGGGAAGGGAGGGACTGGTGCGATGGAGGCCGCCGTGGCGCCCGGAAACAGCAACCGCCAAAGGCGGCCCGCCTTGCGGGAGCCGGCAGAGAGATGGAAAACGGAGCCTCCGCCCGCCGTGCCTGTGATGCGCCCGGCGCCCACGAGCCCCCATGGCGAAGCAACCGGCGGTGAGGCTCGCGCTAGTTCGCGCCGTAAAACAGACGCGGCAGCCAGAGAATGATCTCCGGGAAAATGATGCAGATCGACAGGGCGAAGGCCTGGATAAACAGGAACGGCAGCGCGCCCTTGAAAATGGTGGCCATGGAGATTTCCGGGGGCGCCACGCTTTTCAGGTAGAACAGCGCATATCCGAAGGGTGGCGAAAGAAAACTCATCTGCATGTTCACCATGTAGACCACCCCGAACCAGAGGGACACATCCGCGGGAGCCACGCCGGGCAGCCCGAACACCCCATCCCAGGGCAGGGATCGCATGATGGGCGCGAAAATGGGCACGGCCAGCAGCAGGATTCCGACCCAGTCCAGAAACATTCCCATCAGGATCAGCAAAATGTTCATCAGGACCAGGATGCCATAGGGTCCCAGCCCGGTTCCCAGCAGGGAGTCCGTCACGAACTGTTGCCCGCCGTTGACGATATAAAACCCGACGAAGATCGACGCGCCGAAGATGATCCACAACACCATCGCCGAGGCCTTGAGCGTGGTGATGGCGGCGGCGCTGACGGAGGTGAGGGAGAGCCGGCGGGAAATCGCGGCCACGATCAGGGCGCCAAAGGTTCCGATGCCCGCGGCCTCCACCGGGGTGGCGATCCCGGTGAAGATCACGCCCAGCACCAGCACCACCAAAATGATGGGGGCGATGATCCCTCTCAGCAGCCTCAGTTTTTCAAGGTTGCTGACCCGCTCTTCCACTGGCAGGGGTGGCCCGTACTCGGGGTTGATGTAACTGCGGCCGACCACGTAGAGGATGAAGAGGCCGGAGAGCAGCAGGCCGGGCAGCACCGCTCCGGTGAACAACTCGCCCACCGACTGTTGCGCCACCACCGCGAAGAGGATCGCCAGAATGGACGGAGGAATGAGGATGCCCAGCGTGCCACCGGCCAGGATGGCCCCGCAGGCCATCTCGTGGTTGTATTTGCGCCGGATCATGGCGGGCAGGGCGATGATTCCCATGGTCACTTCCGCCGCGCCGATCACGCCCACCATGGCCGCCAGGATGGTCGATGCCACGATGGTGGCGGCCGCCAGCCCGCCTTTCAACCCACCGAGGATTTTATAGATGACGTCGAACAGTTCCTCGATCAATCCCGCCCGTTCCAACATCGCCGCCATGAAAATGAACAGCGGGATGGCGGAGAGTTGGTAGTCGGTCATGTAGGGAAAGATGCGCGAGGGGAGAATATTGAGCATATTCATATCCCCGAACAAAAACAGGAACATCACTCCCAGACCGCCGGTGACGAAGGCGAGCGGCAGGCCCGCCATCAACAGGATGACCAGCGAGGTGAACATAATGAAGGTCAGCCAGCCAATTCCAATTTCCAGGCCCATCTGTTCAAGCTCCCTTGCCAGTTAGATATAAAACGTCCTTGATCGTCAGCGCGACACCTTGCATCAGCAGCATCAAGGCGCCCAGGACAATGGTCAACTTCACCGGCCAGAAATGAATGGCCCATTCGGTAAAGGAAACTTCCCACACCGCGATGGAATCCATGGCGAAGATGATCCCTGTGAAGAACAGCGCGCCGGTGAAAAGAAAGAAGAAAAACGAGGACGCCAGACTGGTCATCGCCTTGGCCCGGTCGGAGAGGAGCAGGTAGAGGACGTCCACGCGGACATGGGCATCCTCCCGCAACGTCAGGGCGCCGGAGAGCAGATATTGCATCCCAAACATGAGGAACATCCCCTCGTGGGCCCAGTTGGTGGGAGAATTGAAGACATACCGGGCCACCACCTCGTAATAGTAGACGATTACCGCGATCAGCGACCAATAGGAGACGAATTCCCCCGAAAATCCGCTGATCCTGTCGATGATGCGCGTCACCGGCGTTTCGATTTCATCCGCCGGATGGCCGCGCCCCTTGGCTCTTTTTTCGGTGATTTCCTCTTCCTGGTGGGGCAGATCGGCCTCCTTTTTCGCCACCCGCCGCACCATCCCGGGCAACAGGAAAGCATCGATCAGCAACATCAGCGCGATAATGGAGGCGAGAATGCTGGAATAATTTTCCCATTTGGCCTGAGATTCATACGCGGCGACCACGCCCGCCTCGGCGGCGGTGACCGCTTGCGCGGCCGCCTCGACTTTTTCCGGGCTGGCCTTCTCTTTGCCCTCCTTCAAATCCTTCCGCTCAAAATCCAGCTCGAACTTGGTGATCGAAACCTGGTTCTTGGCATTGGAGATCACCTCGCGGACTTCCCGGGTAAGGGGGTTGAGGTACACCACGATGGCGAGGAACAAAGGAAGATAGACCGCCCCCCAAAAATTTTTGAGGTAGAAGCGGTGAAGACCAAGGAATCCGGCGCAGATTAAAATCAAGTAGGCGATTATCAGGTTGACCGCTCCCTCTTTCCGGCCGGTCTTTTTCTTCCGCACCAGATACATGGCCGTCAACGGCAACAAAAGCAGAATGGGCCAATACATCCAATGTGGCAGAACAAAATTCAAGCTTGGCATTGTTGTATTTCAGGAATCGGGTTTTGCCGTGCAAAAAGCGGGATGGGCGTTAAATCTTTCCAATGCGCCCCATGGGCCGCCCCAAAAAAAAGGGGCCGCCCGGCCGGGCGGTCCCTCCTTTTGTTGGAGCCATGACAGGGAAAGCCCCTGAAACGAGGCTTTCCACCGGGCCTAGCCGTACCTCAGATGTTGACCCTTGATATCCTCGGCCGTCACGTATCCCAGGGAGCCGGACATCATGTAGTCCAACTGGATCTTGAAAATCCTGGTGGCGTCCTTGTCCTTGTTGGCCCAGGCGAACCAGCGCGGCACGGCCAGCTTGGTGAATTTCTCCACGTCGAGTTGGCTGAGGCGCGTAACAATAGTGCCGGCGGCTTCGAACTTCGGCCAGGCTTCCTGGTCGGCTTTCTGAATCAGGGCGTGGTGCATGTCCGAATAGACATGGACTTCCATCTCCACGAATCGCTTCATCTGCTTGGACAATTTGTTCCAGGCGCGGTTGGAGACCGTGAGGTCCATCAAGTCGACGGGCTGGTACAGCGACATGAAGCCCGGGGGGCCCATGGAGATGTACTTGGTGACCTGGTGGAAGCCCAGCGAGTAGTTGACGGCCGGACCCACATAGTCCGCCACGTCGATGGTGCCCTTGTCCAGCGCGGCGAAAATTTCCGAGCCGGGCAGCAAGGTGGTCTTGGCGCCGGCGGCCTGGAAGACCTCGGCCACCATTCCGCCGGGCAGGCGCATCTTGCGGCCGCGGAAATCCTCGATGGAGCGGATCGGCACCTTGGAGTGGATGATGTTCGGGCCGTGATGGATCGGACCCACATAGTGCATGCCGACTTTCTTGAACAGGCCGCGGGCGATTTCCAGTCCACCCAGGCCGTAGAAGAATACATCCCACTCATGGGGATTGCGCATCCCCAGCGGATAGGAGCTGAGGAACACCGAGGCCGGCATGCGGCCCGCCCAGTACAGCGTGAAGGGGTTCATGGCCTCCAGCACGCCCCGTCTCACCGCGTCGAACAATTGGAAGTCGCCCACCACATCCTTGGCGCCGAATGGCTTGAAAGACAGCTCGCCATCGGTCTTGTCGGCGATGCTGTTGCACCAATCCTTGAAAATTTGCAGCCCGATTCCGCCAGGCCATGAGGTCTGGATGCGCCAGGTTGTCCCGGCGGCCTTTGCCGTGCGAATGTTGAAGCCCAGGTTGCTGGAGGCTACCAGGCCGGCGGCCCCGCCAGCCACCACGGCCCCTTTGAGAAATTTCCGGCGGCTAACCGCGGAAGGCGTTGTATTGGTTTCTGGATTTGTTGACTTCATATGACGACCCCTCGTTAGGTTGATCCATTCTTTTTATTGGTTCGCATTGCGCACCGGCCGCCGTCACGGCGGAAACTCCCGAAGGCAAACTCCTTGCCATGGGGCGGGAACACCATGCCACACCCCTTATTAAAACGATTTGAATCTCAAATCAGGTTATACCCATACAATTAATCCGGGGGCTTTACAACCCCCATTGATGATTAATTCCGCCGCCGGCGGGGTTCGCCCCCGGCCAAAAGTATTCATTTTGGGCCGCTTGCCGAATACCACCCATTTTGGGCGCCGGGCGGGAAATTTCCGGCGGCCTCCCAGGTGAAATGTTCTCCCAGGGAGGAGAGCGCCTAAAGATGGATGGCGCGTTTGGCCACGCCCAGCGCCGCCTCCTTGATGGCCTCGGACAGAGTGGGGTGGGCGTGAACCGAGCGGGCCAGGTCCTCGGCGGAGGCTCCAAATTCCATCGCCAGCGCGGCTTCGGCGATGATGTCCGAGGCGCGCGGCCCGATCACCAGCACGCCCAACAGCCGGTCCGTGGCGGCGTCGGCCAGGATTTTGACCACGCCGTCGGTTTCGCCCATGGTCTTGGCGCGGGGATTGGCCAGGAAGGGATAACTCCCCGCGCGGTATTTGCGTCCCTGTTCCTTCAGTTCCTCCTCGCCATGGCCGACCCAGGCGATTTCCGGCCAGGTGTAGACGATCCAGGGGATGGCCTCGTAGGTGATGTGGCTGATCTTGCCGGCCAGTTTTTCGGCCACCGCGATACCCTCCTCGGAGGCCTTGTGAGCCAACATCGGCCCCGCGATCACATCGCCGATGGCGTACACCGAGGGCACGCTGGTGCGGAAGTCCGCATCCACCTGAATGCGGCCCTGGGGGTCCAACTCCACGCCGGCCTCCCCGAGGCCGAGGCCATCGGCATAGGGACGGCGCCCGATGGCCACCAGCAGCACGTCGCCCTTGAGTTTGAATGTTTCCCCATCCTTCTGGGCGGTCACCACCACCTGGCCGTCTTTTTTCTCCACGCCGGTGACCCGTGTGCCCAGGTGGAAGGTGAAGCCCTGCTTGGTGAACACCCGCTGGGCTATGTTAGTGATCTGCCGGTCCAGGGGGCCGAACAGCTTGGGGAGCATCTCCACCACGGTCACCTCCGCGCCCAACCGCCGCCAGACGGAGCCCAGTTCCAGCCCGATCACGCCGGCTCCGATCACGATCAGATGCTTGGGCACCGTGGTCAGTTCCAGCGCCCCGGTGGAACTGACGATCTGTTTCTCGTCGAATTTCGCGAAAGGCAGCTCGATGGCATCGCTGCCCGAGGCGATCAGGATCTGCTTGCCGTTGAGGGTCCGCCCCTTGGCGCCTTTCTTGGCCGGGGTCACGCTCACCGAGGTGGGGGAGGCCAGCTTCGCGGTGCCCTCGAACACGTCCACCTTGTTTTTCTTCAGCAGTCCGGCCACGCCGTTGGTCAGTTCGCCCACCACCTTGTCCTTGCGGGACAACATGGCCTTGAGGTCCAGCTTGACGCCGCTGACCTTCACCCCGTGAACGGCCAGGCCCGAGGATGCCATGTGGAAGTGTTCGCTGGATTCCAGCAGGGCCTTGCTGGGAATGCACCCAATGTTGAGGCAGGTGCCGCCCATGGTGGGCCGTTTTTCCACGCAGGCCACCTTCATGCCAAGTTGCGCGGCGCGGATGGCGGCCACGTATCCCCCGGGTCCCGCGCCGATGACAATCAGATCGTACATTTCCGTGCCGGCCATGAATCGCTCCTGGAAAATTCCGCTAAAGGGTGAAGACCCGAGGGGCTTGGGTCAGATTTCCAACAGGATGCGCGCCGGGTCTTCGATGCATTCCTTGACCCGAAGGAGGAACTGCACCGCCTCGCGTCCATCGATGATGCGGTGGTCGTAGGACAGGGCCAGGTACATCATGGGGCGCACCTTGATCTCATCCCCCACCACCACGGCGCGCTTGACGATGTTGTGCATGCCCAGGATGGCCACTTGCGGGGGATTGATGATGGGCGTGGAGAGCATCGAGCCGTAGATGCCGCCGTTGCTGATGGTGAAGGTGCCGCCGGTGAGGTCGCCCATGGTGAGCTTGTTGTCCCGGGCCAGTCCGGCCAGGCGGGCGATTTCCAGTTCCACCTCGATGAAGCTCCTGCGATCCGCGTCGCGAACCACGGGCACCACCAATCCCCGCTCCGTGCCCACCGCCACGCCGATATCGTAATAATGCTTGTAGACCACCTCGTCCCCGTCGAGTTCCGCGTTGACGGCGGGGAAGGCCTTGAGGGCCTCGATGCAGGCCTTGGTGAAAAACGACATGAACCCGATGGGCATGCCGTATTTTTCCCGGAAGGCCTCCTTGTAGCGGCCCCGCACAGCCATCACCTCTCCCATGTCCACCTCGTTGAAGGTGGTCAGGATGGCGGCGGTGTGCTGGACTTCCACCAACCGCTCGGCGATGCGGGCGCGCAGCCGGGACATTTTGACGCGTTCTTCCCGCTCTCCCGGCGCGCGCTGGGGAGCGGACGGCGCGCCTGCCGCGGGTTTGGCTGCTGGCGCCGGGCCTTTGCCGCCGCCCTGATCGACCACGGCCTGGACGTCCTCCTTGGTCACGTTGCCCCGGGGCCCGGTTCCAGTCACCCGAGCCAGATCCACCCCGTGGGTTTCGGCCAAAATCCGCGCGGCCGGACCCACGGCGCCGCTGGCCGTTGCCTGGGCCGCACCGCCAGGGGCGGCAACAGCACCGCCAGAGGCGGCGGGAGGGGGCGATTCCTGCGCGGGGGGTGAAGGAACAGGCGCTTAGGGGGCCGGGGCACCGCCATCGGCGGCAGAGGTACCGCACTCGGCGGCAACAGCACC
>JACZSY010000165.1 GCA_022573975.1 SAR324 cluster bacterium
GACACCGCCGCAAGCGGTCGGAAATGGTACCCTACAAAAAGAATCCATCCGATCAACATAATAAATTTTTAAAAAATGATTTTCCCATCCTCAAGATTATTCTACAATATTTTTATTTTCCATGAATGGAGAAAAAGGATCAATGGTTTCGATATCCTGGCCGCCCAATTTCCGTTCAACTCGATTTTCATTTCTATCCTGGCGGGAGCAATTTATGCCCTTGCACAGGGTTCACAGCGCCACGATTCGACCTCGGGGTTTATGATTGCCGGCCTCAAGGCGCATTTTACCCTTCTGTCCCCAAAACATCAGGCAATTTTATATTGTTTATTTTTATCAAAATGGCGGTTGAAAATTCGGCGTCAATCCGGTATACATCCGGATTGCAATTTTTTGCTGCCTGAGGCCAATGAAATTATGGGCCAGGAATTCCAGGCTGAATTTCAGCTCGATATTTTCTCTGAAATTTTAAAAACCACCAATCCTCCACAACCATCCAGGGTGGATTTTGCAAGCCAATCATCCCCCTCGTTCAAGCGAAACCATTGTACCAGGGCCAATGGAGCCAACCGTTCATGACCAATATTTTGGAAATAAAAAACCTTTACACGCAGTTTTTCACCCAAGGCCGCGTCATCAAAGCGGTGGATGGTGTGTCTTATGACGTTGAGGAAGGGGAGACCCTTGCCGTGGTGGGTGAAAGCGGTTGCGGAAAGTCCGTGACGGCCCTTTCGGTGATGGGCCTCATTCCCTGGCCTCCCGGGAAAGTCACAGCCGGGGAGGTGATCTTCCAGGGCCAGCCTCTCTGGAAATGGGTTGGAAAAGGCAAGAAAAGAAAGATGATCATGGATGCGGAAAAAATGCGCAGCATCCGGGGCAAGGAAATTTCGATGGTTTTCCAGGAGCCGATGACCTCGTTGAATCCGGTGCTGTCCATAGGAAGACAACTCACGGAAACCATTGAGGCCCATATGGAAATAACTCAGAAGCAGGCGCTGGTGCGGGCAGCCGAGGTGATGATCCAGGTCGGCATTTCGGAACCAGAGCGGCGGCTTTCGCAATATCCCCATCAATTCAGCGGAGGGATGCGCCAAAGGGTGATGATCGCCATGGCCTTGATCTGCAACCCAAAGCTGATATTGGCCGACGAGCCCACCACCGCGTTGGACGTTACCATTCAGGCGCAGATTCTCGCGTTGATGAAAGACCTGAGCAAGGATTATGGCGCGGCCATGATTTTGATTACCCATAACCTGGGGGTCGTCGCCCGTTATGCGGACCGGGTCAATGTGATGTATGCGGGCCAAATTATCGAACAATCCACCGCCGAGGAAATCTACGGAAATCCCAAGCACCCCTATACCTTGGGGCTGCTCAATTCCGTGCCGCGCCTGGACGAGAAGGTGAAACAGAGACTGGAGCCGATCGAAGGGCAGCCTCCCGATCTGGGAGCCGAATTCATCGGATGCCGGTTCCGCCCGCGCTGCCGATTCGGCGACCCGGACACCTGTGGAAAAGAAGACCCGCCCTTGCAGGAAGTTCTTCCCGGCCATTGGACGGCCTGTTTCAAACATGCCGAGGTGTTCAAAGCGGTGCCAAACTAAATGAAATTCTTCCTGAAAAAGA
This sequence comes from SAR324 cluster bacterium, assembly GCA_022573975.1. Taxonomy (GTDB): domain Bacteria; phylum SAR324; class SAR324; order SAR324; family JACQKK01; genus JACZSY01. The sequence continues at coordinate 1,627 of JACZSY010000165.1, forward strand.
CCAAAAATTCCCGCTCGAACCGGGTCTGGAAATTTCAATTGCCCACCGCTTTCGCTCCAGGAGCCGCAAGATGACCGAAGCCGCCACGGACACCCCGCTTTCCCGTGTCCTTCCCCAGACCGACCGGTTATTGGAGGTGAAAAATTTGAAAATGTATTTCCCTGTCACGGAGGGGATCATTTTTCAAAAAACGGTGGGGGAGATAAAAGCCGTCGACGATATCTCATTTTTTATGCGAAAAGGCGAAACCCTGGGACTGGTGGGCGAATCGGGATGCGGCAAGACCACAACCGGGCGGTGCATCCTGCAGCTGACCAAGCCCACCTCGGGCCGCATTCTGTTCGAGGGGGATGACATCACCAAATTCAGCTCCGCACAGTTGCGCGCGGTGCGCAGAAAAATCCAGGTCATCTTCCAGGATCCCTACAGTTCCCTCAATCCCCGCATGTCCATCGGCGATATCATCGGGGAAGGCCCCAGCGTGCATAAAATCACCAAGAGCAAGGCCGCCACTTTGGACCGGGTGAAGGAATTGCTTTCCCTGGCGGGCCTTCCCACCAATATTCACACCCGGTATCCCCACGAACTGAGCGGCGGCCAGCGCCAGCGGGTGGGCATCGCCAGGGCCCTTTCGATGAACCCGTTGTTCATTGTCTGCGACGAGGCGGTCTCCGCCTTGGATGTGTCGATCCAGGCGCAGATCATCAATCTGCTGGAAGAATTACAGGAAAAATTCGATCTCAGCTACCTGTTCATCGCCCATGATTTATCGGTGGTGCGGCACATCAGCAACCGGGTGGCGGTGATGTACCTGGGCCACATCGTCGAGCTTTCAGATTCACTGAAGTTATATGAAGCGCCGATGCACCCCTATACCCAGGCGTTGCTTTCCGCCGTCCCGATTCCCGACCCGGTGGTGGAAAAGAAACGCAAACCCATCATCTTGAAAGGAGAGGTGCCTTCTCCCCTCAATCCTCCAGCCGGGTGCGTCTTTCATCCCCGCTGCCCGGCGGCGACGGACCTTTGCCGCAATGAAATACCGGTCTATGAGGAAAAACGGCCCGACCATTGGGTGGCCTGCCACCATCCGCTCGATGGGTAAAAATTTTTCTCCTTCGCCCCCCGGGTGAGTGCAACCGATTGAATGGGTTCATACGGGCTCCATTCCCCGCCGCCTGAGGGGAGTTCATTCATTTTTTCATTCGAAAAATGTGCCTTCTTTTGACATAAATGCTTTGACATCCCGTAAAAATTTGTTAGGTTTTCATTTCTGCAAGGATTTAATTTTTTTGGGGGTTGCCTGGCTCCATGGAAACGGGGATTGAAACCGGGTTTCAATGGGGACCGGCAACCATTCCACCATCTGTAAAAAGGAGTGTGATTATGTTAATTCGGCAATTGTTCACAGCGGTTTTGGTGAGCTTGGTGGCATTTGGAATCGCGCTGATGCCAACGAGCGATGCCAATGCGCAAAAACGCGGGGGAATATTGACTTATATGATTCCCTCCAAGGGCGCCGCCTCCCTGGATGGGCACAAGGAAACCTCCTACGCCACCATCCATCCGACCGCTCCCTTTTACAGCCTGTTGATTCAGGTGGATCCATCGAAGCCCGGCGCAAAGGAACTGGTGGGCGATCTGGCCAAAAGCTGGACGGTAAGTTCGGACAAGAAAACCTACGTCTTCAAAATCCACAAAGGCGTTAAATTTCATGACGGCTCCGACATGACCTCCCGCGACGCCTTGGCCTCCTGGAACAAGATCGTATTTCCTCCCCAGGGCATTTTGAGCGCCCGCAAGGCGATGTTCTCCATGGTGGACACCATCACCACACCGGACTCCCACACCATCGTCTTCAAGCTCAAGTTCGCTTCCCCGGCCTTTATCTGGGCCATGGCGATGCCGTTCAACTACATCTACAGCGCCGACGTGTTGGCCAAGAACATGCGCTATTATGAAACCAAAATCATGGGCACCGGCGCTTTCAAGTTGGTGGAATACACCCCCAAGGTGCGTATCCGCGGCGAGCGGTTCGACCAATACTTCAAACCCGGCCGGCCGTACATGGACGGGATCATAGGTATTTTCTCGCCGAAGCAAAACGTCTATGTGGCCGCGCTGGAAAGCGGGCGGGCCTACAGCATGTTCCGCGGGCTCCCTCCCCAGGCCGTCAAGGACCTGCTGAAGGCCAGGCCCGGCGAGTTCGTGGTGCAAAGCTCCACCTGGAACTGCGCGCTCAATATAACGCCAAACAGCTACAAAAAGCCTTTCGACAACGTTAAAGTCCGCCGTGCGCTCAGCCTGGCCCTGGACCGCTGGGGCGGCTCCAGGTATCTTTCCAAGCGGGCCATCGTCAAGACGGTCGGCGGGGTCGTATTCCCAGGCCATCCCCTGGCCCCCAGCCGCCGCCAGTTGCAAACCCTGGAAGGCTACGGGACCAACGTGAAGAAAAACCGGGAAAAGGCCATGCAATTGTTGAAGGAAGCAGGGGTTCCCAGAGGATTCAAATTCACGCTCAACAACCGCACCACCGACCAGCCCTACAAGATCGTGGGTATCTGGGCGGTGGATCAATGGCGGCAGATAGGCCTCGAGGTCAAGCAAAAGGTGCTGCCCACCTCCAAATTCTGGGCCGCCCTGCGCCGGCCGAAATCCCGCATGACCGAAAAAGGGGCCTTCACGGTTTCGATCGACTTCAACTGCCAGGCGGTTGTGAATCCCACCGTCGATATCAGCAAGTACATCCCGTCCTCGGGCGCCAATTACGGAAAATACGACGACGATGTGCTGGAAAGGCTCTATAACGAGCAGTTGCGGGAGCCGGATTTCGACAAGCAGAAGGCCTTGCTGTGGGATTTCCAAAAGCGCCTGACAGACCAAGCCTGGACCTTCTCCACCCTGTGGTGGCACCGCACCATCGTTCACAATCGCCGGATGAAAGGCTGGAACATCACTCCCAGCCATTATTTGAACATGGGCCTGGTGGATGTCTGGTTGGATTTGGATAAGTAAGCCGGAAGGCGATTGGCGATGGATCAAGCCATCCTGACCGCATAACCTTCCTTTTCAAGCCGTCATTCCTGCTTGTCCTTTTTTCAAGTCAGGAATGACGGTTGCCCTATTCCCGATAGATTTCATGTTACGTTATTTGATCCGCAGGTTCTTGTTGATGTTCCCCACCATGTTTTTCGTGTCCGTGGTGGTGTTTTTCCTGATGCAGATGATTCCGGGCGACCCGGTGGAATTGAAAATGCTGGGGGACGGCAGCGGCGATTTTTCGCCTGAACAATTGACCCTCGAGCGCGAACGCTATGGATTGAACGACCATCCCGTTATTCAGTTCACCAATTGGATGTTCGGGGTCGTCCAGCTGGATTTCGGGGTTTCCATTCTTACCGACCGGCGGGTTTCCGAGGACATCGCCATCGCCCTCCCGCTTTCCTTCCAGATCGCCATCATGTCCACCTTGCTGGCCACCCTGCTGGCCATACCGTTGGGCACCCTGGCCGCCTTGCGGCAGGACACCTGGGTCGATTACCTGATCAGGATTTTTTCCATCGCGGGGATCGCCACGCCGGGGTTCTTTCTGGGTATCATGATGATCATCGGCATCCTGGTCATCACCAACTCCCAATGGGCGCCACCATTCGATTACAAGCCCATCTGGGTGGACCCCTGGTACAACCTGTCCATGTTGATCTGGCCGGCCCTGGCCACCGGGTACCGGTATTCGGCCGTGGCGATGAGAATGACGCGCTCGACCGTGCTGGAAGTGCTTCGCGAAGATTACATCCGCACCGCGCGGGCGAAGGGTCTGGTGGAGAAGATCATCATCAACCGGCACGCCCTGACCAACGCCATGTTGCCGGTGATCACCGTCATCGGGATCGAGTTCGCGTTTTTGATAGGGGGGTTGGTGGTCACCGAGCAGGTGTTCAACCTGGCGGGCATCGGCAATCTGTTCGTGACGGCCGTGGAACTGAAGGATTACATGGTGGTGCAGGCTTTGGTGTTGATCGTGGCGTTCGTGTTCGTATTCACCAACTTTTTCATTGACATACTGTATGCTTGGCTGGATCCGCGCATCCGCTACGCCTGAAAATCGGAAGAAACGATTACCATGACAGAAACCGTTCGAGTCCCTGCCGCCGCAGACGATCTGGCCGCACAGGTTTCCTGGGCTCAATCGATCCTCAAATTTTTCCGCGAGAAACCCCTCGGCGCGGCCGGATTGGTGATCGTGTTGGCGTACATCATCACGGCCATTTTCGCCGATTACATCGCCCCGCTGGACCCCCTGGATGTGGATTACGACTTGTTCAACGCCAAGCCTTCCTTGGACCATTTGCTGGGCACCGACGATATTGGGCGGGACCTGCTTTCCCGCCTGATTTACGGGGCCCGCACGGCCATGCTGGTGGGCTTTGTCTCCTCGCTGGTCGGCGCCACCCTGGGGTTGTTCATCGGCGTCGCCAGCGCATATTTTGGCGGCATCATCGATTTGATCACCCAGCGCGTCGTGGACGTATTCATTTCATTTCCGCTGATCATTCTGGCCCTGGCCATCGTGACCATCGTTCCCGATGTGGAGGCCGACATGTTTTTGCCGGAATACTTGCATTGGCTTTGGCCGGATATCTTTGGCACCACCCTGCCGGTGATCGTGGCCATCACCATTCCGATGATTCCCCGTTGCGCCCGGGTGGTGCGGGCCAGCGCGCTGGCCCTGCGGGAGATGCCCTATGTGGATGCCGCCCGCGCCCTGGGTTTCTCTCATCTGCGGATCATCAGCCGCCATATGGTGCCCAATGTGATGGCTCCCTACCTGATCATGCTCACCGCGTTCATGGGGCAGGCCGTATTATTGGAGGCCTCGCTTTCCTACCTGGCGCTGGGGGTGCAGGAACCGACCCCGGCCTGGGGCCTGATGCTGCGAGGCTCCGCGGAGCAGTATTTCCGTTCCGCGCCACATGCGGCCATTGTCCCCGGTCTGGCCATCACCATGTCGGTTTTCGCCTTCAACGTCTTCGGCGATTCCCTGCGCGATGTGCTGGATCCCCGCTTGAGGGTTTGACAACCACCCGCATTTCATACCAACCCCGATCAAGCCCCCCAAGGGCCGTTGGCGTTGAGTCTGTCCGGTCGAAAATTCGCCCAAGCCCTTCAGGGTAAATCCTGTCGCACCCACGGCTATCTACACCATTCACCCGGGCATTCCTGGGGCTTTCCCCTATTGACCGGCAGCGTCCATGGCGGCACCGGCCATGGCTGCATCGGCCAAAACGGCATCGGCCAAAACGGCATCGTAGGCATCGCGGTTCGCCTGATCGAAACACACGAACACGATCCGTTCCAGCCGCCCCCCGCCCTCAAGATAGGTTTTCGCCGCGGCCACGGCCACCTTCGCCGCCCGGTCCATGGGATAACCGTAAACGCCCGTGGCGATGGCAGGAAAGGCGATCGATCGCAGCTTCTCTTCCTCCACGATTTTAAAACTGTTGCGATAGCACGACGCCAGTTGCTCCGGCTCACCGCCGCCGCCTCCATTCCAGATGGGGCCAACGGTGTGGATCACGTACCGGGCAGGAAGGCTGTATCCACGGGTAAGCCTGGCCTCCCCGGTGGGACATCCCCCCAGCTGGCGGCATGCTTCCAGCAGTTCGGGGCCCGCGGCCCGATGGATGGCGCCGTCTACACCCCCGCCGCCCAACAGCCTGGAATTGGCCGCGTTGACGATGGCATCCACCTTTTCCTTGGTGATGTCTCCGATTTTCACTTCCACCTTGTTCATGGCCCATGCTCCTTTCCTCAAATGGATTTGCCGGCAAAATACCACACACCGCCGCGCGAGGTTCGTTTCTCCGCCTCCAGGTCTCCGCCTCCAGGTCTCCGCCTCCAGGTCTCCGCCCCCAGCCGCCTTGGGCTGCCTCGCCCCCATTGAGAGCGGCCGGGACCCGCCGCCCCCCCGATTCCGATGGGGACCCGTTGACGTGGCCTGAAAATTAACGCAGTTTGGCCCATGCCCTGGTTGGATTCCACCGGCATTGTTCCCCATGGTCACCTTTTCCATGCCAGGGTCTTATTTCATTTTTTTCTTTCCTTTCGGATATTCCGGCCAGGCGGTAAACCATCCAGATGAATGCCACGGAAATCGCCCTGCTCGGTCTGACCTGTTTTTTGACTTCTTCCCTCACGGCCATGATCGGTTTTGGCGGGGGAACCATCCTGATCGGCGTCATGCTGCTTTTCCTGCCCCCAGCGGCGGCCATCCCTTTCCATGGACTGGTGCAATTGATTTCCAACGGATGGCGGGTCACCCTGTTCCGCCATCATATCGATTGGCGAATCGCCTGGCGTTTTGCCTTGCTGCTGCCTTTTGGCGTGAGCATCGGCCTGTGGTTCCTCCAGGGACTCTCTGCCGCAATGATTCAAATCCTAATCGGCCTGTTCGTCCTCTTCGCCCTGGTTTCCCGGCAATTGAAAGGGCTGCGGCAAAAAGACCTGCCATTGTGGGCCTTCATTCCGTTGGGGTTGGTGGTGGGCGTGCTCAATATGATGGTGGGCGTGGTCGCGCCTCTGTTGGGCGTGCTGGTCGTCCGCCGCGAAATGGTCAAGGAAGCCGTGATCGGCACCATGGGTTTCCTGGCCACCAGTGGGCATCTGGTCAAGGTGGCCGCATTCATGCTGGCCGGTTTTTCTTTCCGCCCATACCTGCCCGCACTGGCCGTGATGGTGCCCGCGGTGATGTTGGGCGGGGTGACGGGTAAATGGCTGCTGGGTCATTTCAACGAGAACATTTTCCGCGTTCTGTTTCAATTGGTGTTATTGTTCCTCTCCATGAAGCTGATTATCTGGGAAGGATTGCTCAAGCTTTGGCCGTGATTCCTCACCGGCGATGGGCCTTCCCTTGAATGGTCTTCAACGCACCCTGAGATTGGCGAAGGGTGAATGATGGTGGCCGTTAGGCCGGAAATATCCGGTTTGCCATACCTGCTTTTTCTGGGGGCTGGGTTCCAAATATGAGAGACGACGTATGAAAGCAATTGTTTGCAAGGAAAGCGGCGGGCCGGAGGTGCTCGCCCTGTCCGACCTGCCCACACCCGAGCCCAAGGCGGACGACCTGCTGGTGCGCGTGCGGGCCAGCGCGCTGAACCGGGCGGACACGCTGCAACGCCGCGGGCTATATCCCCCTCCACCCGGGGATTCGGAAGTGTTGGGCCTGGAACTGGCCGGCGAGGTGGCCGGCTGGGGCTCCAACGTGAGCGGTTTCACCGAAGGCGACCGGGTGTTCGGACTGGTGGGCGGGGGAGGCTATGGCGAATACGCCCTGCTGGACGCAAAGATGGCCATGCCCATTCCCGAGGGGTGGGATTACCTGGAAGCCGCCGCCGTGCCGGAGGTGTTTTTCACCGCCAACGAGACGGTATTCGTACTGGGCGGATTGCAACAAGGCGAATCGTTGCTGGTGCACGCGGGCGGCAGCGGGGTAGGCACCGCTGTGATCCAAATGGCCCATCATATTGGCGCCAAGGTTTATTTCACCGCCGGCTCAAAGGAAAAAATCGATGGGGCCATGGCCCTTGGCGCCGATGCGGGAATCAACTACAAAACCCAGGATTTCGCCCAGGAGGTGCTGAAACTTACCGGGGGACACGGCGTGGACGTGGTGGAGGACTTTCTCGGCGCCAGCTATCTGGAAAAGAACATGGAAGTGCTGGCCACCGGGGGCCGGCTGGTGTTGGTGGCCACCATGGGGGGCATCAAGGCTGAAATCAACCTCAACCTGGTGATGCGCAAACGGCTGCGGATCTTCGGCTCCGTGATGCGCTCCAGGCCCTTGCAGGACAAAAGGGAAATCACCAGGCGATTCATGGAGCGTTGGCTGCCGGTGTTGGCGGCCGGGAAGATCAAACCGGTGATCGACTCGCGTTTTCCACTGGCGGAAGCGAAACAAGCCCATGAACGGATGGAGGCCAATTTGAATTTCGGAAAAATCATGCTGGTCGTGGATTGAACGGCCGGTTCTTGCTGTGTTCATTCGAGCCGGCACCGCGCCACTGGCGGGCCTTAGGGCTGTGACCAGCTCAATACAAGCAGAAGGGGGTGCCTCCGGCGGCCCTCCGGGGGGAAACTTTGGAAAGTTTCAACAAACTTTTTTTATAGGAAAAACAAGTACTCCAAACAATCGCCGGGGGTGTGGGGGATGAAATCCCCCACACATTTAGTTGGTCACAGGCTTTTTAGCGGGCTGATTTTACAAGGCCTGAACC
>JACZSY010000166.1 GCA_022573975.1 SAR324 cluster bacterium
TGTGCTGAGGGGATAGGCATTTTTTAATATTTGCCTGCGGATAAATTTCGTGCGGGAAGCCCCCATCCGCGCAATCTGGATAATCTGGGGATGCTTTGCAGTTGCTGGTTCATCCGTGTTTATCCGTGTTCATCCGTGGTTCCCTGTGCGGTTTGAAGTTCTTTGCGCCTTTGCGGGAGGTTTTTGCGGTTCGCGCGTAGGGGGGCAAGCCGCTTCAAGTACCCGCCACGTAGCGCTGGAAGAAGAGCGTCAGCACGAAGCCCGCTGCCGCGGCGAAGGCCCAGATGGACGGCGCGCCGGTTCCGGCGATCAGCAATCCGTCCAGCAGGGAAATGCCGGCGATCAGGGCGATCACCGCGCGGGGGATGCTCCGCCCCTGGCGCCGCAGCAGGAAGGAGATGGCGTAGGCCACCCAGCCCAGGAAAACCGCATAAAGCAGGCTCTCCCAGGAGAGGCGCAGCAGCACGGGAAGGCCCTGGACGAAGGGGGCGGCCAGGAAAAGCAATGGCCACAGGTTCTTCACCTCGGTCAGGTTTTCCTGCTTGGCCACGTAGGTCAGCCCGATCAGGTAGCACACCAGCATCACGGCGCCCCATCCGACGGTCGCGGAAATTGCGATCCCGCCCATGCCCCCGGCGATGAGATAGATCAACGCCCGGCACAGCGCCATCACCAGGGGGCTCAGCGGGTCGGTTTTATGACGGTAATTGTAGTAGGTGATCAACGCGCCCAGCGCCAATCCGCCCAGCAGGGGTACGGCCGGAAAAAACCCCACGGCCCCAACGGCCACTCCGATGGGGAGCAACAACATCAGCTCCCCCGCGCCCAGCAGCAAAAAACCCGCCAGGAAGACGTGCCGCGGGGAAATCCAGCCCTGGGGAATGGGCCGCTCGGGCCGGAATTCCCGGTCGAAGCGGTGGTCGAAGGCGTCGTTGAGGAACATGCCGCCGGTGTAGAACAGGGACAGAGAGACCACCAGGGCCAGCATCAGCAAGGCGTTGGGCACGCCGCCGGCCAGGATCACGCCGGCCAGGCAGTTGCTCCATACCGTGGGCAGGTTGGAGACCCGCCCCAGCGCGAGGTAGCTGCGCCAAAGGGGCGCCGGTGAAGCAGCGGGCTTGGCGCCGGCCTTGCCGGTAGTTCTATCGGCGCCCGGATCGGCGCCCGCATCCCCGCTCATCCGGCCAGCATTTGTTTCACCCATTCCAGTTCCCGCACGATGTCGTCGGCCAGGTCGGCGGATTTGTATTCGGGCGGCAGAACGTCCCAGGTGTAGGTTTCCACCTCCAGGTAGGGGCAGGGGGCGTTGACCTTGAGGCGCTGCAACAGCTCGATCAGTTCCGACTGGGTGGTTTGGAAGTTCCGCATTTCCTCCAGGAAAATGGGGACGTGAAAATGAACCCGCCATTCCACGGCCTCGCCGTCCTTTCCGCCTTGCTTCCCATCGGCTAGGGCTTCCGCGGCCAGGCCTTCGGGCAGGTCCGCGTAGCGCACCAGTCCCGCGCCGGTGCGTTCCACCACCTGATGGAGGTAGGTGCTTTCGGCGAAGTCGCTCAGGGTCTTGGCCGGGCGGCCGTCTCCCCGCCGGTAGGAAAGCTTGAGCGCCGAGCTGATCTGAAATTTGCAGATTTTGATGCCCGCCTTGGCCAGCGCGGCCAGCGCCTGTCCGGTGTCCTCGAACTCCACGGCCATGTGGCAGGCGTCGTAGCACAGGCCGATGTGCTCCCGCACGATGGTTTCCGCCCGCTCCGGCGTAACCTCCAGGTTTTCCGCCAGTTCGGCCAGCAGCGCCGGGGCCAGCAGATAGTCCCGGAAAAAATCCACCGCTTCGGCCACGGTCTCGATGTAGCAGCAGGGTTCCGGCTCCAGGGCCAGGGTCACCATTTTTCCGGTGCGCTGGCGGATGGCGTGCAGTTCGGCCGCATGACGCAGAATGTTCCGGGCCATCAGCAACACGTCCTCCTCCCCCTTCACCTCGGCTTTGAAGGCGCCCGGCACGGTGCTGACGCTTCCTTCCAGCCCCGGTTCGTCCGGCAGCAACTGGGCCATGATCCCGGCCAGCCGGTTGGTGTACTCCAGCCGCTCCTCGTCCCTCCAGTCGGGCAGATACACCTCCTCCTTGACCCGGGCATGGTGAAACACTCCATAGGGAAACCCGTTCAGGGTGAACACGTAACACTGCTCGGCGGCGAGGAAGGCCTGAAACTCCTCCATCGTTTCGGGTTCCGCCAACCGCTCGGCGGCCTGGGCCGAGAGGCGCAAGCCCACCCCGAACGCACCGTGCGGAGAAAGCCGCGCGCGGATTTTGGGCAGGAACCGGCCCAGGTTGCGGCGCACTTCTTGCCAGCTTTCACCGGGATGAATGTTGCTGCAATAGGTGAGATGGAAATGATCCGGCAATTTCATGGGAGTCGGCGGAGCGGATTATTGCGCGGCCAGCTTGGGCCTGCGGTCGATGAACCCCTGTTCGATGCGTCCCTGGAATTCCCGCAGCCAGTGAATGGACGCTTCCACCAGCGATTGGTCCATCTCATTGACCTCGAATCCCTCCCCAATGCCGCGCAGCAGGGTGATGTGCAGGATGCCCCCCAGATGCTCCCGGAATTCCCTCAGGCCCTCCAGCACCACCAGTTCGCCGCCCTCGTTTTCCAGCAGCAGTTCTTCCTCCCAGAGGGAGAAGCCCAAATCGTCCAGCAGGCCGATCACCCGGAAGCATTGGTCTCCGGTGATATGGCCGATTTTCCACGAATAAAGCGTGTCCAGGGCCATGCCCAGCGCCACCGCCTCGCCGTGACGCAGGCGGTTATGGGTCAGCACCTCCATTTTGTGGGCGCACCAATGGCCAAAATCCAGGGGTCTGGCGCTCCCCATTTCGAACGGGTCGCCGGAGGTGGCGATGTGCGTGAGGTGCAATTCGGCGGAGCGCCGGATCAGGTGGGCCAACGCGTCCAGGTCTCCCTTGGCGATTCGTTCGCGGTTGGATTCCAGGTATTGGAAGAATTCCCCGTCCCGGATCACCGCCACCTTCACCGCCTCGGCCACACCGGCGATCTTGTCCCTGTGTTCCAGGGTGGTGATGAAATCGATGTCGTTGAGCACCGCGAAGGGCGGCTGGAAAGTGCCGATGAAATTCTTCTTGCCGAACAGGTTGACGCCGTTTTTCACTCCCACCCCCGAATCGTCCTGTGACAGCACCGTGGTGGGAATGCGGATGGTGCGCACGCTGCGGTGGGAGATGGCCGCGGCGAAGCTGGCCATGTCCAGCACCGCGCCCCCTCCGATGATGGCGACATAGGAATGTCGGTCGATGCCATGGCGGTTGACCTGCTCCACCAAATCCCAGACATGGGACAAGTCGTTTTTGACCACCTCTCCCCCCGGCACCACCAGCGGATCGGCGGCCAGCACCAGGTGCTCGGCGTGAACTTCGGCGTAGGCGTGCAGGGAGGCAATCAACCCGGGATGGGCCTTGGCCACATTGCTGTCGATCACGAACAACACGCGATGCTTGCGCTCTTTTTCCCGCCGGCGCACCGTGTCCACGAAAATGCGGTTCTCCGGATCGAACAGGTTCTGCGTGAAAACAACCGGAAAATCGAAACGGGCGAGGATCTCTTGTTGAATCGTAGTCATGTGTTTTTTTGGCTGCGAATATCCCTTCTTCCCCCGCACTGCAACGTTTCAGTTTCAGTCCGCCACCAGCCCCCGGTTGTTTAATCCAACCCAGCGGCCGGCCGCATCCTGATCGATTTTTTTATCCGGGTCCAATCCCCGCCCTTTCGGCGGGGCCGTTCATTCACCCGAAGGAAACTGGCCCGGCCGGTCAATTCCATCGGCGATACCGGTCTGGCATTGGTGAATGACGAGGCCCAGGGTAGCACATTCGCCGATGGAAATGGCAAGTTAAGCGATCGGTCGAAGATGTCAAGCAGTTTGTCCCTGGACGATCGCCTTCCAACCGGCCGGTTATCCAATGGCTGGCGATCTTCCACCCATTTTGCCTGGGCATTGGTTTTATTTGACGGCCAGCAGCGCCGCCTCATTTGAGAATAGCGCCGCAAAAAATGGAAAGCCTCGAAAATCGGGGGTGCGGCGGAAAAAAGCCGGGGGAAAAATGGAAATCCCGCAGGAAACTTCAAAGCGCACTTGACCGTTAAACAAAACCAAGGGGGAAAAAATTTATACCGGACTTTGGACGGTTTCCACCCCGTGGCGCCGATCTCGCCCCGTGAGGGTAAACGGGTAAGCAACCGCATTGCTTCGGCCTGGCACTCCAAAATAAAGGGAAATCGTGGACTCCGATCGGACGAAAGCCGAACTCATGGCCGATGTTGAGTCCCTGCGAAGAAGGGTGGGGGAACTTGAACGGGCGGCGAGCCTTCGGGCCGGGCAGGCGCCGCAGGCCGGCGAACGGCAATTCCGGCATCTCGCCGAGGGATCGGTGCAAGGATTCTACATTGAGGACGATTTTAAAATGTTGTTCGCCAATCGGGCCGCGGCCAAGCTTTTTGGATACGACTCCCTGGATGATTTCATGGGAATCGATAGCGTCCTCGATCTGCTGGCTCCCCATGAGCGGACCAGGGCCAGGGAATTGAACCGGAGGCGGCGGGCCCAAAAAGAGGTTCCGCACCATTTGGAATACGAAGCGCTGCGCAAGGATGGCACATCGTTCTGGATGGAAATTGTGGCCCAGGTTGTCATTTGGGAAGGCCGGGAAGCGGTTCAAAGTTCACTGGCCGACATCACCGGGCGAAAACTGGCGGAAGACGCGCTGCAGGAGAGTGAGGCCAAATACCGGGACCTGGTGGAAACTTCCCATGACCTGATATGGAGATCGGATGAAGCAGGGGTTTTCACCTATCTCAACCCGGCCTGGGAAGAAACCCTGGGGTACGCCGCGGAGGAAATGTTGGGCCGTTCTTTCATGGACTTCAAGCTGATGCCCAATTCGCCCCAAAATTACGCGGTTCACCAAGGATTGCTGGCAGGCCGTGTCTTGCAAAATTACGAGTCGATCTACGTCTCAAAATCAGGCGAAGAACGAACGTTGAATTTCAACTCGAAACCCCTTTACGACGGCGCGGGAAAAATTGTTGGAGCGCAGGGTACGGCCCAGGATATCACCGGGCGCATCAGGGCCGAAGAAGCGCTGAAATCCAACCAAAGGTTGTTGGAAACCGTATTCGATACCATCCCCATTGGCGTCCAGGTAAAAGACCTTTCGGGGAAATATATGAGGGTCAACCCCTGGATGGCCGATATTTACGGCCACTCGCCGGGGGAGTTGATTGGGAAGACCTTCCACCAGGTGGGCGTCGGAACTCCGGAACAACAACAGGTGGTGGCGGAGGACGACCGCAAGGTCTTTGAGAGTGGGGAAATCGTGGATGGAGGCATTTCGGCCCTGACGCTAAAAAATGGAAAAACGATCTGGCGGCGCAGAATCAAGGCGCCGCTGCGCGATGAGTCGGGCGTCTTGATTGGGTTGGTGGGGGTGATGGAGGATATCACGGAGCGTATCGAGGCCGAGGAGGCGCTTAAAACCAACCAAAGACTCCTGGAGACGGTTTTCAATACCATCCCCCATTCACTATTCGTCAGGGATGCCAACTCCGTGTTCCTGATGGTGAACAGCAAATTGGCGAACCGGTATGGCTTGGAACCCGAGGATTTCATCGGGCTCCATGTCACGGAGTTGCCTTTTGCCACCGAAGCCCAAAGGCAACAATTCCTGAAGGAGGACCAAAAGGTTTTGCGGACGGGCCGCCAAACCATCAATGAAGAATATCCCGTGGTGCAGACAGACGGCCAAACCAAAATTTTCACCAGTTCAACTCAGCCCCTGCGGAGTGAAACGGGGGAGATTATCGGCCTGGTGGGTGTCGCGGAGGAGATCACCGAGCGCAAGCGGGCCGAGCGGGCACTCCGGGAAAGCAGGGATCAACTCCGAATAATCACAGACAATTTACCCGTCCTCATCAGCTATGTCGATGCTGAATTGCGGTTTCGATTCATTAATAATACCGCGGAGAATTGGTACGCCCAATCCCCGCGAGAGGTCGTTGGCCAATTGGTGAGTGACGTCCATTCAGCATCCTCGTTCGGCATGTTCCAGCCCAGGTTCGCATCGGTGCTGGCCGGGGACTTGGTCAAATTTGAGGAGACCTTCATCTATCCGGATGGGAACAAGCGCGATGTTGACATTACATTCGTCCCGGACATCAAGGAAACCGGAGAGGTGCGGGGGTTTTTCGCTCTGTCCGTGGACATCACCGAGCGCAAGCAGGCCGAAGCGGCATTGAGGGAGAACGAAAATCGTCTTCAGAACTTTATCGATTCATCGCCCGGCAACTTGTCTTACATCGATCGGGAATATCGTTATCGCCAGGCCAACGCCCGTTATCTGGCCTATGTCGGCGAGACCGAGGACTCGTTGATTGGCCGTACGGTCACCGAGGTGATGGGGGCGGAAACCTTCGAACTTTACCGGCCCTGGATCGATGAGGCCCTTGATGGGCGCGAGCAGCATTTCGAGATTTCCCGTCCCATCGGAGATCGAGGGGTGCGCGACCTGGAGGTGCGCTATATCCCTAATTTCGATTCACAAGGCCAGGTTTTGGGCTTCAATTCCTCGGTTCACGACATCACCGAGCGCAAGCAGGCCGAGGCGGAACTGCGCCTCCACAGTGAAATTGTCAAAAACATGGAGGGGGGTGTCCTCATGTTCCGAATCGAGGATGAAACCATAGCCTACACCAACCCGAACTTCGAGAAGTTGTTTGGCTATGCGCCTGGAGAGTTGCTGCAAAAGAATGTCTCTGTCCTGAACGCTGCCGGGGAAAAAACACCGGAGGAAGTGACTAGAAAAATTACTGCCATTGTCCAGGATAACGGATGGTGGCGGGGTGAGATATTCAATATCAAAAAGGATGGAACCCGATTTTGGACTGTCGCCTACGTTTCGGAATTTTTTCACTCCCGGTTCGGAAGGGTGATCCTGGGTGTCCACCACGACATCACGGAACAAAAACAGATCGAGGCGCAACTGCGGGAATCCCAGAAGATGGAGGCCGTGGGCCAGTTGGCGGGAGGCATCGCCCACGAGTTCAACAATATGTTGCAAATCATTATCAGCGGCGTCCATTTCGCCGGTCAACACCTCTTCGACCCTCAGTTGGCGAAAAAGGATCTGGACACCATTTTAAAATCCGCCGAACGATCCGCCGGCCTGACGAAACAACTGCTGGCCTATAGCCGGAAAACCCAATTGGCGGCGGCCACGCTCGATCTCAACGATTTGACCCACAACCTGATAAAAATGGTGCAGCCTATCATTGGGGAGGAGATTTCGCTGGAATTCAAGCCGGCCGGCGATCTTTTTCTGGTGAAGGCCGACCCCGGAATGCTTGAACAGGCCTTGGTCAACCTGTGCGTCAACGCCCGCGACGCGATGCCCGGAGGAGGGCGCATAACCTTGGCGACAAAAAATCACCATGCCGATCGGGAATTTTGCGACGCTCATGGTCTGCGGCAACCCGGCGGCTACGTGATGATATCGGTGAGCGACGACGGCGCCGGAATGTCTTTGGAAATCCGTGAGCGCATTTTCGAGCCGTTTTTCACCACCAAAGAGGTGGGACAGGGAACCGGTCTCGGGCTTTCCATGGTGCAAGGCATCATTCAGCAACACGAGGGCGCGATCGAGGTGCTCAGCGAACCCGGAGTGGGCAGTACATTCAATATCTATCTCCCCAGGACGGATTCGCCGGAGGCGAAAAAGGATCTCCCCGTTGCCGGGAAAAGCCCCGGAGGAAGCGAGACCATTCTGGTGGCGGAGGATGAAGAGGACGTGCTGACCATGCTTGTCCAGATCCTGGAAGACATGGGGTACGTGGTACTCGCCGCCAGGGACGGTGAAGAAGCCATGGCGGTCTTCAAGCAAAACGGGAATCGCATCGACCTGGTCATCCTGGACATGGTGATGCCCAAAATGCGTGGGCGGGAGGTCTACGAGCGGATTCGCGGAAGTGGATCGGACGTGCCTGTCCTGTTCAGCACGGGATACGCGCTCGACTCCTCGGATGTCGAATTTGTCACCGGAAAAGGTTTGCATACGATTCAAAAACCTTATGCCCCCAACGATCTCTATTGGGTGGTGCGAGACCTGCTCGATCGGCGATAGGGCGCCGGTTCGTTCCTGGCGTCCGGCCCCCTCCCCCTGGCCATGCTCCACCTTCGATGCGGGAGGCTCCTGCGATCTCCCGGCAAACGCCTCCCGCCTCTCCCGGCCCCAAAGCCCAAATTCAGTTGATGGCTCCCGCCTCTCCATCCTCGCCGCCAAAGGCCGTTCGCGCCTATCCGGCCTGGACGGAAAAACGAAAGGGCCGCCATCATGCTCCAGCATCATGGCGGCCCTCATCTCCGGAGACCCCTTTTCCCGGAGACGCTACTTTACAGCATCGTCTTCAACGGCCGCGCCTACCCTTCGGCCTTGGCCCGATCCGCGGCCAGGCTGTTTTCCCCTTCGATGTAGGATTGGAGCAGCCCTTCGGAATCGAAATCCTGCAGGTCCAGAATCCCCATTTCGGAAAACTTTTCCTCCAGGAAGCCGCTCAACAGCCCGATCTTCTTCATGTTGGGCACCACGTTGATGAACATCAGGTTGCGGAAATTGCGCACATGCTCGCTGCGGTGCATGAAATCCTGGATCACCGCCCGCTCGATCCCGACGCGCTCATGGGCTTCGGTGCTGAACAGCCGGTCGCGCATATGGATGGTGGATTGATAGACGAATTCCTGTCGTTCCAGGCGGTCTTTTTCGCTCATATCGATATAAAAATCGTTGAGGGAGAGCACGCCATAGGCCACGTGCCGCGCTTCGTCCTGCATCACCAGGCGCAGGATTTTTTTCAGCAGCGGTTCCTTGGTGCGGTTGCTCATGTTGATGAACGCGGCCAGGGCCAAGCCTTCCACCAGCAGTTGCATGCCCAGGAATTTGAAGTCCCACCGGCTTTCCTCGGTGATGGACTTGAGCAGGCTGAACAGGCTCTCGGTGATGTGGTATCCGCCGTGGGTTTTTTCCCTCACGTACCGGCCGAAGACTTCCACGTGCCGCGCTTCGTCGGCCACCTGGGTGGAGGCGTAGAACTTTGCGTCCATGTCCGGAACGGCCGAGACCAGTTGGGCGGTGGCGATCAAGGCGCCCTGCTCGCCGTGCAGGAACTGGCTCAGGGTCTGGGTGTTGGCCTCCACCAGCAGCCGGCGTTGTTCGCCCTTGGTGAGTTTCTTGTACCAATCCTCACCCTCGATGGCCGGATCGGAGATGAACAGCTCCGACTCCAGGTCCACATCGGTGTCCCAATCCAGGTCCAGGGCGGCATTCCACTGGGAGGCTTTGCCCCGTTCATAAAGCTGTCGCAGTTTCGGGTTGGACTCCTCGTAATGCCAGTTGTAGACGGTGGTTTCCGTGGAGTCGAAAATTTGATTCTCCGTGACCACCCCGCCGATTTCCGGGTTGAAATTGGCAGGGTCCAACTCCTGGTCGATCGTACTGGGGTCCATGAATACTTTACCTTTCCGGGAAAAAACGCGATGACGCCATCTGTCCACCGTTCAGGAGCATCGCCGGGAACGGGAGCCTCCCCCCTCGCCTGGATGGTGTTCCATGACAGGGCATGAAGCCGTGGCCAATGAAGCCCTTCTCCCACTATCACACCTGGTCAATCTTCGGCAATATCGGCGGCCAGCCGGTAGTGGGTCAGTTTGAATCCCGTCGTACTGAGCGAAGCGAAGCGCCTTCTTCCAAAACACCCCAAATCATAAAAAAACAAGAAGATGCTTCGCTTCGCTCAGCATGACGTGGTGTTGGTTTA
>JACZSY010000167.1 GCA_022573975.1 SAR324 cluster bacterium
GCATGGAGGCACAAAGGCGAACAGCGGCAAAAAGCCGAACCATGGGGAAAATGGGATCGATAATACCACCACGAGGGGCCGCGCCCGGTCACGGCAGGGTGCGCCCCCTCACCCCCCATCTGTGTAATCTGTGCAATCTGTGGAAGGCAGTTGCAGTTCTTAGCGTTTTTACAAGAGACTTTCCCCCTCTCTTTTGGAGAGGGGGCCAGGGGGTGAGGTGCGGTTCGCTGTCGCAGTTCGGCGGCCTTTGCCAAGCCGACGGGCGAAACGAGCAGGGCCCCCGGGGGAAGCGGCCCGGGAAAAACAGGGCGCGCCAAGGGCTGGCTGGGAAAAGCCCGCTATTTCAACGGGATGCTCCAGATTTTCACGGTGCGGTCGGCCGAACCGGACAGCGCCACCTTGCCGTCCGGGGAAAAGGCGACGCTATTGACATAATTGGCATGTCCGCGGAAGGTGTGCAGGCCCCTCCCCGTGGCCACGTCCCAGAGGATGAGCGTATTGTCCAGCGACCCGGAAAGCGCCTGCTTGCCGTCCGCCGAAAAGACCACATCCCATATCATTTTGGAATGACCGTTGAAGGTGCGCAGTTCTTTTCCCGTGGCCACCTCCCACAGCCTGAGCGTTCTGTCCTTCGATGCGGAAAGCGCCAGCCTGCCATCCGGTGAAAAAGCGACGCTGTTGACGGTATCGTCGTGTCCCCGGAAGGTTCGCAGCTCGCGGCCGGTGGCCACTTCCCACAGCTTGAGGGTGTTGTCGCTCGATCCGGAAAGGGCCAGCCTGCCATCGGGGGAAAAGGCGACGCTATTGACCGAAAACCCGTGTCCGCGAAAGGCGCGCAGCTCGCGGCCCGATTTCACATCCCATAGCCGGAGGGTCTTGTCCGTGGACCCGGACAAGGCCAGCTTGCCGTCCGGGGAGAAGGCAACGCTCCAGACCCAATTTTGGTGGCCCCGCAGGGTGTGGATTTCGCGGCCCGTGGCGATGTCCCAAATCTTGATGGTTTTGTCCAGGGAGCCGGAAATCGCCAGCCGTCCGTCGGCGGAAAAAGCCACGTCCCAGACCGCGTCGGAATGGCCGGAAAATGTGCGCGCTTCGAGCCCCGTGGCGGCATCCCACAGCTTGAGCACACCGTCGTTCGATCCGGACAGCACCAGCTTGCCATCCGGGGAAAACACCACCGACACCACCTCGTCCATGTGTCCGCGGTAGGTGCGCGGTGGTGGAGGAGGGGCGGTCTCTGGCGCTTTCGCGGCCTGGCGGCGGGTGAGAGGACGCCTGGGAAGGATTTCCCCCGGGGATTGCATCGCCTTCCGCTCCGGGAAAAGTTCCCACAACCTCACCGAGTTGTCGCCGGAGCCGGACAGGGCCAGCCTCCCGTCGGGGGAGAGGGCCACGCTGAACACCAGACGGCGATGCCCGGTGTAACTGCGCAGTTCGCGGCCGGCGGCGACGTCCCACAGCTTGACGGTTCTGTCGGCCGACCCGGAGAGGGCCAGGGTTCCGTCCGCGGAAAAGACCACGTCCCAAACCTTGGCCGAATGCCCCCGGAAGGTGCGCAACTCGCGGCCCGATGCCACGTCCCATAATTTGAGGGTGTCGTCGCCCGAGCCGGACAGGGCCTGCTTGCCGTCCGGCGAAAACACCACGGAGGTGACCGCGGCCCCGTGCCCTCGCAGGGTGCGCACCTCGCGGCCCGAGGCCACCTCCCACAACTTGAGCGTGTGGTCGTTGGAGGCGGACAGGGCATGGACTCCATCGGGGGAAAAGGCCACGGACTTGACCGAGGCCCGATGGCCGCGCAGGGTGCGAAGCTCGCGGCCCGTGGCCAGATCCCACACTTTCAGGGTCTTGTCGGCGGAGGCCGACAGGGCCAGCTTGCCGTCGGGAGAGATGACCACCCGTTCGATCCATTTGTCGTGCTGTTTCAGGGTGCGCAGTTTCCGGCCCGTCCTCAACTCCCACAGGATGAGCGTGTGGTCTCCCGAGGCGGACAGGGCCAGTTTGCCGTCCGGTGAAAAAGCGACCGAGGTGACCGCTGCCCCGTGACCGTGCAGGCTCAGCAGTTTGGTCCCGGAAGCGGCCTTCCACAATTTCAGGGTTTCGTCGTTCGACCCGGTCAGAACCAGCTTGCCGTCCGGAGAAAAGGCCACGGAGGTGACCGAAGCCCGATGACCGCGAAGAATGCGCACCCCTTTTTCTTTGGCCGGGGAGGCCGCCCACCCCGGCACGGCCAGCAGGGAGAGAACAAGCGTTGAAATTAAAACGATGCGGCTCATATTCACCTTTCTGTCTCGCCCATTTTCCTGGATCGATCCACCCGGAAACCCATTTGCCCATATACCACACCCGGAAAGAAATCCTCAAATGCCCGCTGCCAAAGAGGAGGCGGAAAATGAGGCCGGCGATGGGGATTTTCCCGGCAATGAAGGCGGCTCACGGATAAGCGAGGCCGAACAGGGCGATGGCCAACAGCACGCCATAGGCCATGCGCCGGTAAATGGCGTCGGTGGCGCGTTGGAACAACCAGTTGCCCAGGAAGAGGGAGGCCACCTGCGCCGGAAGGAGCAGGGCGATCCTCCAGAGCGTCTCCGGCGTCACGATACCCAGCCAGGCCAGGCTGATGAAGGTAAACCCGTTGATGAAGGTGTAAAAAGTGATCATGTTGGCGCGGTTGACCACCGCGGAATTGGGCCCGGCCAACAGGAACAGCACCACCGGGGGTCCGCCGACGCCGGTGGATCCGTTGATCAGCCCGCTGAGCCCGCCGGTCAGGACGGCTCCAGTGATTCCTGGCTTTCCCGGATAGCGCCATCCGGTCATCAACACGAGCACCATCAATAACACCATGGCCGAGATGCACCGCCGCATCAGCTCCGGCTCCAGCAGCAACAACACGGTGGCGCCCAGGGGAATTCCCGCCAGGGCCGTGAGGATGATCGGGAGGATTTCCCTGAATTTGACGTCTTTGAGCACCATGGGCTGCATTTGCAGCGAGGCCAGCACGCCCAACCCGGCCATGGTGGCCACGGCCTGGGGCGCCGAGAAGAGGATCGCCAATACCGGCGCCTGGGTCATCGCCGCCCCGAACCCGGAAAATCCCCGGATGATGCCCGCCAGGAAAGACATTCCCATCGCGATCCAGATTTCCTGGCTCCACAGGGCTTCCACTGGCTAAATGGTCCTTTTTGAGGGGCGGATGGAGTGAATTCCCAGGGAGGAGGAATGTTCGTAGTGGCGTGATTTTCTGAGCGGCGTGATTTTCTGAGCGGCGTGATTTTCCGCGCCGGAATGAACCGGGCGCCGGTTTCAGCGGGAGGGGAGCAAAGCGGCAAGCAGGCCGAAATGCGCTTGGTCTATGGATCGATAATGGAGAGCAAGCTGTGCAAATCCATTTCCTGCTCAACAAATTCGCAAAGCACCTGGAATCGCACTTCCATCGATGCCGCATCGGTTTCCACCATTTCGCAATGCTTCACTTCGGCCTGGACGGAAAAAACGGAGCCCACCTTGAAATCGAACGTTTGTCCGGGCTTAAAACGCATGGTGGAGAAAAAACATACGCCGGACAGGGAAATATTGATGACGGAGACCGTGAGGCTGATATCGACCTGCATCTCGGTGTCTTCGATTTTGAACCGGGGATGGTTCCGCCTGCCGAGATCAACACCACCGAACTCGATTTTACCACTCCCTTCGGCCTCCTTGAGCAAGGCATGGTACCGTTCTTCCTGATCCTCCATCGTCGTCCCCGTCCATTACCATCCATAACCATGGTTGAAATCGAAAAAGATGAATCAATGTATCGGGAATTGAGGACAGGAGCAAACGATCTTTAAGGTTGGAAACCATCGCCTTCCCGCAGGGCCGGTTCCACCCCCCACGCGAAGGTTCAATGCAAGCGGATTCCGCACCCGCGACCCTTGCCCTGTGAGCGGTTACCCTTCCTTTTCCCGCAAGCGGGCAACGAACCGATCCAGTTCGGCCGGCGGCGCCGTATTGATGAGGGAACACGCGAAGCAGCGCTCTCCAACCCCAGCCGGGGGCCGGTTGCAACGGTAGGGGAGAAATAAAGTAAGCAGGCCGGAAAGCGCGGGGTTTATCCTTCGATAATGGAAAGTATGCTGTGCAAACCCAACTCCTGCCCGATAAAATTGCTCTCTACCCGAAACCGCACCTCCATCAGTTCCGCATCGGTTTCCACCATTTCACAACTGGTCACTTCGGCCTGGATGGAAAATACGGAGCCCACCTTGAAATCGAACATTTGTCCAGGTTGAAACCGATGGTCGGAGAAAAAGCATACCCCAGACAAAGAAATATTGATGACGGAAACCTTGAGGCTGACATTGATCTCCATCTCGGTGTCATCGGTCTTGAAACGTGGATGGCTTCCCCGGCCGGGATGCCCCCCGCCGGTCTCGATATTACCCTTCCCTTCGGCCTCCCTGACCAGTTCCTGATAATGTTCCTTTTGTGTTGCGATGTTCATGGCCTTCCTTGCGGATTGAATCTTTTTGTACGGGGCCATTCCCCGCCGTTCGCGGCGAAAAAAAGCCCGAGGTTATTCATTTTGGAAAAACAGGTGCGTCAAATCATAGAGGTTTACCCATGGGGGCAAATGAACCGTAAACCGGGAAAAATGCTCCGGTTATTACGGTTAAACTTGAAAGGCGCCGATTTGTTCCATCACGGAAAATTTCCCCTTGCATCGGTCATTTTCGCCACACATTTGGTTATCCCGAGATATCCCCAAGTGCGCCGAGGAACCGATCCAGTTCAGCGGCGGAGTTGTAATAATGGAGGGATACGCGGAGCAGCGCCCGCAACCCCCGCCCTTCCATGTCCAGCCGGGTGCCCGAAGCTTCGGAAACCGATACATTGATCCCCCGCGCTCTCAAGGCCACCCGTAACGCCTCTGGATGCAGGCCTTCCTTGGTGAGGGAAACGATGGCGCACCGTTCCTCGCCCAGATCGTGCACCGTGACGCCGGGCATGCCGGACAGTTGCTCCCGCAAGCCATCGGCCAAACCCCGTACCCGCTCCCAAATGGCATCCAGGCCCCAGTCCAGCGCATGATCGATGGCGGCGCCCAGCGCGATTTTGCCGGCGAAATTGGTTTCCCAGTTTTCGAACCGGCGCGCGTCCTCCCGGACAGTATAGGTGTCTGGCGTGGTCCATTCCGCCGCGTGCAAATCCAGAAAGGGCGGCTCCAACTGGTCCAGCAAGGATTCGCGGACATAGAGGAAGCCCGTTCCGCGGGGACCGCGCAGAAATTTTCGCCCGGTCGCCGTGAGCAGGTCGCACCCCAGCGCCTGGACGTCCATGGGCATCTGCCCCACCGCCTGGCAGGCGTCCAGCAGGTAGGGGATTCCCGCGGCCCGCGCCACCCGGCCGATGGCGGCCGCGGGATTGACCAGGCCACCGTTGGTCGGCACGTGGGTCACCGAAATCAGCTTGACCCGGCGGTCGATCATGTTCTCCAGGGCCGGCACGGACAAGGCCCCCGATTCATCGTTGGGCACGGCTTCCACCTTGGCCCCGGTGCGGCGGGAGACCTGAAGATAGGCGATATAGTTACTGGCGTACTCGGCCAGGGAGGTCAGAATGCGGTCGCCGGGCTGGAAATCGAAGGCGTAGAAAGCCATGTCCCAGGCCCGGGTGGCGTTTTCCATGAAGGCGATCTCCGTCCGGCGGCAGTTGAGCAACACCGCCGCCGCATGATAAAAATGCTCCAGCAGAGGGTGAGCCATTTCCGCGGCCTCGTATCCCCCCTCCCGCGCCTCCAGATGGATATGCGCGGTCAGGGCGTCGATCACCGGGGTGGGCATCAGGGCCGCGCCCGCGTTGTTGAGATGCGCCACCCGGTTGCAGCCGGGGGTCAGCGCCCGGGCGCGTTCCAGATCGAAGGGCATGGGGTTAGGCCCGGTTCCGGGTGGGCGGCATCATGGCCTGGGGTCGTCCAATACTGGAGCCAGCAGGGCGCGCACGTCCCCTTCCAGACGGGGACCCACCTTGGCGATCACTTTGGAGGCGAAGAGACTTCCCAGCCGGCCGCCTTGAAAGAGGGACAACCCGGAGGAAAGGCCGTGGAGCATGCCGGCGGCGAAGGCGTCTCCGGCGCCAGTGGTGTCCACCGCCTCGGTTGGAATGGGGTCCAGGTAGAGTTGTTCATCGCCCCGGGTGACGTAGGCTCCACTGGCGCCCAGGGTGATGGCCGCGCCGCCGCACCATTTGCGCAGGGCCTGCATGGCCTGGTGGGTGTTGTCCGTACCGGTGAGTTCCAGGGCCTCCTCGCGGTTGGCGAACACGAAATCCACATAGCGATCGAGAATGTCCATGAAGGCCTCGCGATGGCGATTGACGCAGAAAGGATCGGACAGGCTCATGGCCACCTGGATGCCCTCGTCCCCCGCGGTGCGCAGGGCGGCGGTGGCGGCTTCCTGCTGGCCTTCGGTATCCCAGAGATATCCGGTGATGTAGAGCATCCTGGACGCTTTGAGGACGTCCAGCGGCACGTCCCCGGCGGTCAGTTCCTGGCACGCGCCCAGAAAAGTATTCATGGTGCGCGCGGCATCGGGTGTGACCAGGATGATCGTGCTGCCCGTGACGCTTCCGTCCGGTTGAATGAAGGAGTCCACGCCTCCCGCTTCCAGTTTGCGGATATACTCCTCGCCATTGGCGTCGCGGCCCACTTTGCCGCAATAGGCGGAGCGCCCGCCCAACTGGGCGATGCCCAGCAGCGTGTTGGCGCAGGAACCCCCGGCCGCGGTCTGGATGGGAAAACCATCCAGGTGTTTCAGCAGGTAGGCGTGCCGGTTCTGGTCAATCAACATCATGTGATTTTTTTTCAGGTCATGGCGCGCCAGAAAATCGTCGGGCACCTGAACCAACAGGTCGATCAGTGGGTTTTCAAGGCCGAAAACGTCGTACCGCATGGGGATCCTGGGGGAGGGGGGTTAGAATGCGCTTGGCCGGGGGGGCATTGTTGTGTTCCTGGCCGTGTTGTTTCCGCCCGGCCTTCAGCAGGCGATCCCGCGGAAAACCGCGCGAAAAAAAAGAATCCCCGCTATCCGGATGGAAAAAGCTTTTTTTGCAAAATACCTGTATACATGAAACCGGCAAGGGTCCAAACTTACCAATCGCGGCGCCCCGCCTCCCATGGCCGAAACCGGGGAGCATGTCCGCCCGCGGATCGACTTTTGGGAAAGGATGCCAATGGGCAGGGAAGCCCGGGTGGAACAAGGAGAGGTGCTGCTGGGATGGGGACGGGTCACCTACCGGTTGAAGCGCAGCAAACGCAGACGCACCGTGGGGCTCAAGTTGGATCCGGAGCATGGGTTGGTGGTCTATTGCCCCCAAAGCGTGTCCCTCCGCCGGTTGGAGGAGGTGCTTTACCGCAATTCCAAATGGATTCGGGAAAAGTCACGGCAGGCCGAAGCCAGACGCGCCGCCATGCCCCAGGTACGCTGGACGCCCGGCGCCCGCTTGCCATTCAAGGGGGTCCACTATCCGTTGGAATTGTTATTCCATGCTGGCAAACGCGAGCTGCTTCTGATCGATGGACGGCTCCAACTGATACTCCCCGCCAAGGTTTCGGCCTGCCTCTCCGAAGAAGAACTGCGGGAGCAGATGCATCTTTCCTTCCGCGCCGCGGCCAGGGAAACCATCGAGGCGCGCGTGGCGTTTTTCGAGCGGGTGGTGGGCTTCCAACCCCGGAGCATTCGCATCAAGGGACAAAAAACGCGATGGGGCAGTTGTTCGGCCCGAGGGATATTGAATTTCAACTGGCGGTTGATCCTGGCGCCCCCGCCGGTGCTCGACTATGTGGTGGTCCATGAACTCTGCCACTTGGCACATCTGGATCACTCCCGCCGGTTCTGGGCGCGGGTGGGGGCCGTGCTGCCCGCATATGCGGAGGCCAGGTCCTGGTTGACCGAACACGGGTCCACCCTCTATGCTTATTGATCGGGTTCTTCACGGAACATTGTAAATCCCCCCGGAACCGGTCGCGCCACCGTCACCGGGAGTCATATAGGAGCAGCATGAAAATTACCCGCCTTTACGCCGATGCCGATGGTGAAACGCATTTTGAGGATATCGAGGTGGCTTGGGGGGAACGGTCCGACTCCGGCCGTTATGCCGAGCCGATTCCGGTCAAGCAACTCATCTTCCGCGAAGTACACGCCAACTATGACCTGGACTGGCACAACGCCCCCCGCCGCCAGTACATCATCAACCTGGACGCCGGCGTGCGCATCACGGCCAGCGACGGCGAAGTGCGCCAGATCGGCGCGGGGGAGGTTTTCCTGGTGGAGGACACCACCGGGAAGGGCCATCTCTCCAGGTCCATCGGAAATCAGGTGCGCCGCTGCCTGTTCGTGACCCTGGAGTAAGCGCCCCCGGGACCGCTGCCCGTCTGCAAACAAATTGACAAAAAAACGGGTAAAATCTAACCTGGGAAGATAAGGAATCGTTGTCACCGGAGGCCTGGAATTATTGCCGGCCTCACCCAATGGGCGGTTCCTGCAATAACTAGGGGCTGTAGTTAAGCTGGTTATAACGCCGGCTTGTCACGCCGGAGGCCGCGGGTTCGAGTCCCGTCAGCCCCGCTGAAATAACAAGGGAATCCGGGAAACCGGGTTCCCTTTTTTATTGGCGCACATTGGCCAAGCACCGGCTACGGTCTGTTGGAAATTCCCTCGCCAACCGTTTTTTTTGCAATCTTGCGCTCCTGTCCTGCCATCGCTACCCTGGTATTTACGATTTTCCATTGGAGTGCAGGTCATCACGACCAAATTTTTTGCAGGTACCGGTTGCTTGAGGACGGACCCGGCCGGCAATGAAACCCATGCCCCCTTTAATGCGCACACTGGCTTGAGAGACGTTTTTCCCGGAGCGTGGGAACCCGGGCCGCCGGCCGCGCCAATTCTGATCGCTGGGGCCTAATCACCGATGCCCGCGCTCCCCACGGAATGAGAAAATCCCAACAGCCAGGGGGGGAATTTCCTTCGAAAGGAATAACTGATGAATACAATTGAATTGAGAGTGCTGCGCCTGGAGCGGGATTGCCGCGTTTATCGCACCCTATTCGTGCTGGCGGGGTTGATGCTCCTGGCCCTCCTTTCCTACGGAGCCGTCAAGCCCCCACCGGAGGTGATTCGGGCTTCCCGGTTCGAAGCCGTCGACAAGCAAGGCCGGGTGAGGGCGGTAATGGCGTCCTTTCCCGGGCATGGAGATGGCGTTTTCCGGGCCTACAACCGAGGCGGCGTGGAGGTGTTTTATGCGGGGAGTTCCGGCCCCGGCGATGGGAGGGTCGAGGTCAAAACCAGGAAGGGGAAGCTCACCGTGGTGATTTCGGGAAAAAGAAAATAAAATGGGGGGCGTTTGGCCTTCCCGCCCTTGGCCGCGGGCGGGAAACCCGTTCCCGATTTCCGGCCCCGGTCTTTTCCGCGATCACCAGCAATTCCTCCCCGCGGGGGAGAACAGGCAGCGGGTGGATTCCCAGAGATAAAAAAAGCTGGCCAGTCAAGCCGGCTCCTCAGAGGAGTTCTTGGTGGTGCGCGGCCCGCCATGACGCCAATATCCCGTTTTCCCGCCATCCAACGACCGGCCCTTGCCATGGCTGAATAAGCTGTTGGGCCTGATGGCGAACAGCGCCGGATCGTCGAAGTGGCGCCGGTAAAAGGCCAGAAATTCCGGTTCGAGCTTAACGCCGGAATTGAGGAAGGATCAGAATTTTCCATTTCGCCGCGGCGATGCCCGTGTTGCAGGTCTTGCTGAACCCTCCGTTGGCCTCCCGCACCACGGCCCTCGCCCGTTTCGCCGCTGTGATCCCCACCGGCGAGGG
>JACZSY010000387.1 GCA_022573975.1 SAR324 cluster bacterium
TTTGAACGGCCCGGAGGGGCGTTCTTATGTTATTTCATTGTTGATACAACGGATTTCCCCCTCTCTTTTGGAGAGGGGGCCAGGGGGTGAGGTGTTGTTGTGGAGGATCACCGGGTTCGAGAATGGAACAGGCAAATATTAAAATGAACGGTTTTTAACATCTGTGTTCATCTGTGTTCATCTGTGGTTAAGCAGTTTTTTGTTATGGCGCTACGTGGCGGGCACCTGAAGAACGTTCAATCCTCGAACAGGTGATCGAGCATCAGTTGCTTCACCTCCGTGGCGGCCACGGTTTCGGTGCGCACCAGGTTTTTCTCCGAGGTGATGAAGAGCGGCCCATGGGCCGGATCGCCGGTGATCCTGCCGTGGGAGCCTTTCACCAGGGAGGGATCGAGGGGAATCACGTCCATCAGATAGCGGAAGCCGAGCATTTTCCTGAGCAGCTTCCCCCCCACCTTTAGCGCGGGAAAGACGATCTTCGGATCGATGAACAGTTCCACCGGGTCGAAGCCGGGTTTTCGGTGAATGTCCACCGTGCGCGCGAAATCCGGGGCGAGCGCGTCGTCCAGCCAATAGTAATAGGAGAACCACTTGTCCGGGGCTGAGATGGCCACCAACTCTCCGGCGCGGGGATGATCGAGGCCGGCCTCGCGTTTTCCGTCCCCGTCCAGCACCGCCTCGATGCCGGGCACCGCCTCGAGCAGGGCCTTCACCCCGGCCACCCGCTGGGGATCGCGGATATAGACATGGGCCACCTGATGATCGGACACCGCGAAGGCCGTGCAGGCGCCCGCGTCCAGCATCTCCAGCCCCAGCTCTGGGCGCACCTCGATCAGCCCGGCCTCCCGCAACACGCGGTTGATGTGCACCACGCCGTCGACCGGCGTGATCCCGTATTCGGACAGCACGATCACGCGCGCGCCCTTGGCCTGGAAGCGGTCGATCAACTGGCCGCAGATGCGGTCCACGTCGCGGATATCCTGGTCCAGCGCCGGGTCGTCCGGCCCGAGGCGCTGCAGGTTGTAGTCCAGATGGGGCAGGTAGACCAGGGTCAGGTGCGGGGTTTCCCAATCGAACACCAGCGCGCTGGCGTCGGCGATCCACTGGCTCGACGGCAGGCCCGCCTTGGGGCCCCAGAAGCTGAAGAAGGGAAACGCCCCGATCTCCGCCTTGATGCGGGGGCCCAGTTCCATGGGTTCGGAATAAACGTCGAAGATCTTCCGGCCGTCGGCGGGATAGGCCGGGCGGGGCGTGACCGAATAATCGGCGCCGGAATACATGTTGTACCACCAGAACATCTTGGCGCAGCGGAAGCCGGGGTCGCGCCGGCGGGCCGCCTCCCACACCTTCTCTCCGCCCACCAGGTGGTTGGATTGGCGCCACAGCCACACCTGGGCCAGGTCGCGGAAATACCAGCCGTTGGCCACGATCCCGTGACCGGACGGCGTCAGGCCGGTGAGAAAAGTGGATTGGACGCTGCACGTGACCGCGGGCGTGACCGTGCGCAGGGCGTGCTGGCCACCGCTGGCGGCCAGCCGCGAAATATTGGGGGTGCGCTCCCCCAGCATCGCGGGGGTCAACCCCACCACGTTGATCACGGCCGTTGGATGCATCGGGAGTTTCAGCCGGTGCTTTCCACCACGGGAGTTTGCCCGCGCAGCACCGAATTGCCGTCGAACAACTCGGTCTGGTTGATGCTGGGGCGTTCCACGATGTTGTCCAGGTTCATGTTGCCGCTCTGGGAGAAGAAGGCCACCGGATTGTCCCAGACGATTTTTTCGATGTCCGCCTCGGGGATGCCCACTGCTTTCATTTTGGCGACAGTCTTGGGCACCTTGAGGGGATCGCTGACGCCCCAGTCCGCGGCGGAGTTGATGATGATCCGCTCCGAGCCGTATTGCTGCACCAGGGCGGCCATCCGGCCCTCGTCCATTTTGGAATTGGGATAGATGGAATGACCGGCCCAGCAACCCGTGTCCAGCACCAGGGGCAGGGTTTCCTCGTTGTTGTGGTCCACCAGCACCCTCTCTTCGGGGATGCCCACTTCCTTGACCAGTTCCAGGGTGCGGACGGTGCCGTTTTTCTTGTCCCGGTGGGGCGTGTGAATCAGCACCGGCAGGTCGAACTCCATCGCCATTTCCATCTGTTTGGCGAAAAGCTTTTCCTCCGCTTCCGTCTGGTCGTCGTAGCCGATTTCCCCCACGGCCACCACGCCTTCCTTTTGCAGATAGCGGGGCATCATGTCCAGCACTTCCTCGGAGAGGCGGGGATCGTTGGCCTCCTTGGGATTGAGCGCGATGGTGCAAAAGTGCCGAATGCCGAATTGGGAGGCCCGGAAGCGCTCCCAGCCCAGCAGGGAGTTGAAATAATCCTCGAAAGTGCTGGCATGGGTGCGGGGTTGCCCCATCCAGAAGGCCGGCTCGACGATGGCGATGATGCCCGCGTCGGCCATGGCCTGGTAATCGTCGGTGGTTCTGGAGGTCATGTGGATGTGGGGATCGAACATTTTCATGGGCCTGATCCTTTCGGTTGGTTCAATGGGATAACCATAAGCTACCCCAAAAATTAATTTTTCGGGAGTGCCGCCCCCGGCCACCTTGTTTGAACGTTCAAACAATACTTTTCAACGGGAAAATGAAGAAGCTGATTTATTGGAACAATATGCCCTTCACGAAAGGTTTGGCGCGGCATTTCTTAAACAACCCTAAAAGGCCTGTGACCATCCAAATGCGTGGGGGATTTCATCCCCTACACCCCCCTGACCATTTTTTGGAAAAAATGGATTAAAACTTTTATTAAAACATTGGAATGAGAGGCTTAAATACCTGTTT
>JACZSY010000008.1 GCA_022573975.1 SAR324 cluster bacterium
CCGATCCAGCTTGCGCAAAAAATGTTCCTGGGGAACCAACTCCTCCAGTGACACCAATTGCACCAAACTGCCTTGATCGTTGGGTTTGCCTATCATTACCGGCCTCCATGGCGAGTTTTTGATATTTGATGATTACCTTTTATATCATATATTTAGAGAAAATCACAGGCCTTTTAGTGTAGACGATTATGAGAGATAAAGAATTATACGCCCAGATACTGGGAATTCAGAGTCCCTGGCATGTAACGCATGTTGATCTTTTACCCTCCGAGGGGGAAGTGACGGTGCATGTGGAAGCGAGGTCTGGTGAGACCCACTGCTGTCCGCGCTGTGGAAAAGATTCACCGGGGTATGATA
The DNA here is from genome assembly GCA_022573975.1 of SAR324 cluster bacterium. Lineage (GTDB taxonomy): Bacteria > SAR324 > SAR324 > SAR324 > JACQKK01 > JACZSY01. The sequence continues at coordinate 358 of JACZSY010000008.1, forward strand.
CACGCCCCCGTCGTTGGCGCCATTTGGATACCTGCCAGTACAAAACCATTATTGCGGTCGAGGTTCCACGTGTGAATTGCGAAGCGCACGGTGTTGTCACCGTATCGGTTCCTTGGGCTACGGAGGGTTCCCACTTCACCGCGCTGTTTGAAGCACTGATTATTGATTGGCTGAAAGAAGCTTCCATCCAAGCGGTTTCGCGGCAATTGAAGCTCAGTTGGAATGCCATCGACGGCATAATGCAACGGGCAGTCAAACGCGGTCTGGCCCGCCGGGAGGCCGTATCCCCAACAAAGATTGGCGTTGATGAGACCGCATTCAAAAAGCGTCATGACTACGTCACCATCGTCTCGGACCAAGTGACGGGAACCGTGCTGCACGTAGGAAAAGACCGCAAGAAAGGGGACCTCAAGGCCTGGTATGAAAGCCTGACGTTGACGCAAAGAACCTCGATAGAAAGCATCTCCATGGATATGTGGCCCGCGTTTATTCATGCGACACTGGAAGGCATTCCAGAAGCCAGAAACAAGATCGCCTTTGACAAATTTCATGTCGCGAAATATTTAGGCGGGGCCGTCGATAAGGTGCGCCGCCAAGAGCACAAAGCGCTTATGGCCGAAGGTTATGATGATCTCAAGGGCAGCAAATACGACTGGCTCTACAACCCTAAAAACATGACTTATAAGCAAAAACGGCGGTTCGCGGCGTTGCGCGACAGCGCGTTAAAGACCGCACGCGCCTGGGCCATCAAGGAACTTGCCATGTCGCTGTGGCACTACGTCAGCAAAACATGGGCGGGAAAGGGCTGGGAACGATGGCTGTCGTGGGCGATGCGGAGTCGGCTGGAGCCGATCAAAAAGGTCGCCAAAACCATCAAGACACACCTCTGGGGGATTCTGAATGCCATTGTTTTGAACGTCAGTAATGGTCCGGCGGAAGGACTCAACAGCCGGATCAAAATGCTCAAGGTACGGAGTCGAGGTTTCCGCAACAAAGAGCGGTTCGCCAATGCCATTTACTTTCACCTTGGCGGGCTAAATCTTTACCCGGAAGGGGTGCTCCAGTGAGGGCTACCCACCAGAACAGGGGAAGAGCCAAAAAATCAACCCTCCCAGCAGCCGTATTTCTCGTGACATTGGGATTTCTTTTCATCTCCCAACTTGCCGGGGCGCAGGAGGTCAGCGTCACCCCCCCGCCGGAGTTATAGTCAAATGTTGTGTTTTGAGGTTTTCAGGCGGCGATTTTATCAACTTTGATTCCGTCCTCGAATTTCACGCCTTCGCTTACCTCGGCAAGCCAGTTCGACCCGTTTAGTTTGCGCCATGTTCGCTGAGCGCAGAGGGTCAGTTTGAAGACCAAGGTGGAAGCGGTTTCCCTGGAGAGGCAGCCTCGGGTCTTGGCGGTGCGCAGCCTCACCGTGGCGAAAGTCGATTCAATGGGGTTGCTGGTTCGGATGTGCACCCAATGCTCCGCCGGGAACGCGTAGAAGGCCAACAGCGCGTCGCGATCCTTGGCCAGACACTCCGCGGCCTTGGGATACTTGGCCTGATATGAGTCGACGAACAGATCGAAAGCCTTCTCAGCGCCAACTCTGCCTTCGGCCATCCAGATTTGATGAAGCCGCTGCTTGGCCTGGGGTTGCAGGGTTTTGGGCAGTTTGTTGAGCACGTTGGCCGTCTTGTGCACCCAACAGCGTTGCTGTCGCGTTTCGCCATAAACCTTGCGTAGCGCCTTCCAGAAGCCCAATGCGCCGTCTCCGGTGGCCAGCTTCGGCCCAATGGTCAATCCCCGTGATTTCAGATCGAGCAGCAACTCAGCCCAGGATTGTTCGCTTTCCCGGAAACCGTCCCAAAGGCCCACAAGCTCCTTGTTGCCAGCCTCATCGGCCCCGATGATTACCAGGAAACATTGCTTGGCCTGCTCCAGCCGGGCTTGGAAATACACGCCGTCAACCCAGCAATAGACGTAATGTTTGCCGCTCAGATCGCGCCGTTGCCAGGCCTCCAACTCCCCCTGCCACACCGCTTTCAAGCGGCTGACCGTGGCGGCGGAGAGGCCCGGCGCATCCGGCCCCAGCAACGCGGCCAGAGCCTCGGAGAATTCCCCAGTGGAAATCCCCTTCAGGTAAAGCCAGGGAATCAGCTCCTCGATGCTCTTGGTACGCCGCAGGTAAGGCGGCAGAATCGCGGAAGTGAACCGGACGCCTGATCCGCTGCGATCCCGAACGCGAGGCGCTTTGATGGCAATATCTCCGATTCCGCTCTGGATCGTGCGCTCAGGCAGGTACCCATTGCGAATCACCTGGCGGCGACCTTCCTTATCCCTCAGGTGTTCATGCGCGGCCACAAACGACTCAACTTCCACTTCGATGGCTTGAGCCAACATGCGCCACGCACCTTGACGCAGTACATCCGTCAGCGCGTCCTTGCTCGCGGCCCCTGGTGTTTCCAACGCGACACTCTTATTCTCTTCCATGGCGTATCCTTTCCTTTTGTTGGGGGTGAACCGTTTCGCTCACCCAGGATACGCCGCCTTCCTCACCTCACGCCAGAACACAACTTTCGGTCATAACTCCAGGCGGCGATAAAATAAAAATCTTGACGCCGGGCCATTTTTCTTCGAAAAACAAACAGGAATCGCTGGAATCGGCGGTGATAATTACCGGCGGCGAAAACAAACGGGAATTTGAAAGGAAGACGGCAAGGCATTGATGGGGAGGAGTAACCAGGCCAACTGGGAGCAAGCGATCGGGAGAGGGTGCGCGCCCCAAACCCGGCCCCGGTGAAAATCGCCCCGGAGCCGCTGACCGAACCCCTCTGGCCGGCCCCCGGAAAGACGGCGCCATGGCCGCCGTGCTATTTTTCGCGATAGGGCAGAAACACCGGGATCGAAACACCGCGGCCAAAACACCGGGCTCGAAACACCGGGCTCGAAACACCGGGGCCGAAACACCGCGGCAGGCCCAGCCGATTGGCCCTCGAAACCTGGTGGCGCCGCGAAGCGCCCCGCATCCATGGGCGCCATTTTCGCCCCGGCCGCCGGTGCCTGGAAAATTCATGGCAACCTGGCGGGGGGCTTTTTTTTGTGGCGCCCCTTTGACGGCGCCATCAATAGCGCCTTGACCAGCGCCTTGACCAACACCTGGCGCCGCCCAAGGCCGCGCCGGAACCCGAAAGACGGCCTGCTTGGGCCCATGGAGAATCCAGGCAGGCCGGCTGGAAGCGATCAATCCTGTCTGGAGTTTAGCGCGATGAAGTTCGAGGAAGTCCCCAACCGATACGATGGACCTGCCCTTGAGGCCAAAATCCTGACCTATTGGCGGGAACACGACGTGTTTCGCAAAACCCTTCAGATGTCGGAGGGCCGGCCCGAGTTCGTTTGGAACGACGGCCCCCCCACCGCCAACGGCCGGCCGGGCATCCATCATGTGCTGGCCCGCAGTTACAAGGATATTTACCCGCGCTTCAAGACCATGCGGGGATATCATGCTCCCCGCAAGGCCGGCTGGGACACCCACGGCCTGCCGGTGGAGCATGAGATCGAAAAGGAATTGGGCATCTTCGACAAAAAGCGCATCGAGGAGGAGGTGGGCATCGCCGAATTCAACCGTCTCTGCCGCGAATCGGTGATGCGCTACATCGGCGCATGGGAAAAGAATACCGAAAGGATGGGGTTTTGGGTGGACATGCGGGACGCCTATTACACCCTGGACAATTCCTACATCGAATCGGTGTGGTATCTGCTCAAGGTGATCTGGGACAAGGGTCTGATCTACCAGGACTACAAGGTGGTGCCCTACGACCCCCGTATCGGCGCCACCCTTTCTTCCCACGAGGTGGCCCAGGGCTACCGGGAAGTGGACGATCCTTCGATTTATGTCCGCTTCAGGGTGCGGGATGCGCCCGGCACGTCTTTTTTGGTCTGGACCACCACGCCCTGGACGCTTCCCTCCAACACGGCCCTGGTGGTCCATCCGGAGGTGGACTACGTCTATCTGGAAACCGGCGGCGAAACGTTGATCCTGGCCGAGGCGCTGGTGGAGCGCGCGCTGGACGGCGGGAAGGGTTCCGGGGACGCCGCGCCGGGCCCCGAGACGGTGCGGAAGGTGGTGCGGAAGGTGGTGCGGAAGGTCAAGGGCAAGGAACTGGCCGGAATGCGCTACGAGCGCCTGTTCGATTACCTTCCCACCGATGCGGACATCTGCCGGGTGCTGACCGCCGGGTTCGTCACCACCGAGGATGGCACGGGGATCGTCCATGCCGCGCCCGCCTATGGGGCCGACGACCTGGAACTGGGCCGGGCCAACGGCCTGCCGGTGCTGCACGGGGTGGGCCTGGACGGCTGTTTCAAACCGGAAGTCACGCCGGTCGCCGGGAAGTTTTTCAAGGATGCGGATCCGATCCTGATCGCCCTGCTGAAAGAGCGCGGCCTGCTGTTCCGCTCGGGCGTCCACCGCCACAACTACCCTTTCGGCTGGCGCACCGGAGACCCGCTGATTTATTACGCCAAGGAGGCCTGGTACATCCGCACCACGGCCATCAAGGACCGCATGGTCGAACTCAACAAAACCATCAACTGGGTGCCCGATTCCATCCGTGAGGGCCGCTTCGGGAAGTGGCTGGAAAACAACGTGGATTGGGCGCTCTCCCGCGAGCGGTTCTGGGGAACCCCCCTGCCGATCTGGAGCGACGGAGAAGGCGCGCAACTGTGCGTGGGTTCCCTGGCCGAGTTGGAGGCGCTGGCGGGCCGCTCCCTGGACGGCCTGGACCTGCACCGCCCGGCGGTGGACGAGATCACTTTCTTCCATCCCGAATCCGGACGGGAAATGCGCCGGGTGCCCGAAGTGATCGACTGCTGGTTCGACTCGGGGGCCATGTCCTACGCCCAGTATCATTTTCCTTTCGAAAACGAGGAAATCTTCAAAAAACGTTTTCCCGCCGACTACATCGTCGAAGCCATCGACCAGACCCGGGGATGGTTCTACACCCTGCACGCCATCGCGGCGCTGGTGTCCGATTCGGTGGCCTTCAAAAACGTGATTTGCCTCTCCCACGTGGTGGATTCGGAAGGCAAGAAAATGTCCAAGTCATTGGGGAATATCGTCGATCCCGATGCGGTGTTCGAATCGGCCGGGGCGGACCCCCTGCGCTGGCTCTTCCTGGTGCGCTCCGCTCCGGAGGCCCAGAAGCGCATCTCGGTGGAGATGGTGAGCGAGGTGGCCGCGGGGTTCCTCAACACGTACTGGAACGTCTACGCGTTCTTCGTGACCTACGCCAATCTGGACCATGTGGACCTTTCGGTCCGGGTGCCCGCGGCCGCCCGTCCGGAGATGGACCGCTGGATCCTGGCCCTGCTGCACCGCACGGTGGAACAGGTCACCGCCCGGCTGGACGCCTTCGACAACCAATCGGCCGGCGAAGCCATCGAGACCTTCGTCGATCAGTTGAGCAACTGGTACATCCGCCGCAACCGGCGCCGCTTCTGGAAGTCGGAAACGGGCGACGACAAACAGGCCGCCTATCTGACCCTTTATGAATGCCTGACCCTCCTCAATCGGCTGATCGCCCCTTTCATGCCCATGGTGGCCGAGGCCCTGCACGGCAACCTGGTGCGGCGCGTCAACCCGGACGCCCCGATCAGCGTCCACATGGAGACCTGGCCCGAACCCGATCCGGCCTGGGCCAATCCGGAACTGTTGGCCGCGACCGGGGTGGCGCAAAAAATCGTCTCCCTGGGCCGGGCGGCCCGGGCCGCCTCCGGCCACAGGGTGCGCCAACCCCTGGGGCGGCTGCTGGTTCGCCTTCCCGACGACACGGCCACCCGGGCCGTCGAAGCGCATCGGGAGCAGATCCTGGAGGAATTGAACGTCAAGACGCTGGAATTCATCGCCCGTGACGACGAGTTGGTGGGCTACCGGATCCGGCCCAACCTGCCCCGGCTGGGCAAGCGTCATGGCAAATTGATTCCCGCCATCCGGCAGGCCTGCGCCGATGCCGATGGCGCCGCGGTGGCGGCCAGCGTGGCCCGGGGCGAGTCTTTTTCACTTCCGGTGGACGGAAAAGAGATGCGCTTCGAAGCCGAAGACGTGCTGGTGGAAACCGTGTCCGCCGAAGGATACGCCTCGGCCGAGGAAGAGGGGTTTCTGGCCGCGCTGGACACCCGGCTGGACGAGGGCCTGATCGCCGAAGGGCTGGCCCGCGAAATGGTGCGCACCATCCAGGAAGCGCGCAAACAGGCCGGCCTCCACATCTCGGACCGCATCTGGCTCCAGGTCGCCGGATCGCAAGGGGTCGAGGCGATGCTGGAGCAGTTTCGCGATTACATCATGGCGGAAACGCTGACCGGCCGGTGGGGGGCTGAAGGGTCCAAACCTCAATTCACCGTCGACCACACCCTGGGGGATGAAAGCTGGCGGATCGAATTGAGCCGGCTGATGGCCTGAGCGCGATTTTGCATCGTGCCGGAGCGGATAATTTTTCCCAGAAATTTTCCGGGGGATGGAGAGGGTGACTATTTTCATCGTTCAATCAGGCGGGGATTCGCGGGATTGGAACACAGGAAAAAGAAACATGGCGCTTTTTAATTTGGGTGGGGAGAAGAAAAAACATGAACAGGCCCTGAGGTTCATTTCGGAAATCAAGGGGCATCCGGAACCGTTGCGGGTGGAAATCGAAAACACGCCATTTCAGTTTTATTCGAAATCCACCGTGCGGGCCGGGTTGTTCGTATTGACCATCCCCATCTCCATCCAGCAACATATGAAAGATGGCGGGTGGGTGCGGATGGCTGTGAAAAATGAAGGCCAGGAAGACCTGCGCATTCAGGTGGCCAACCAGGAAAAGCTGGAGTTGGGAACTTCGGCCAGGATATTCTGCCGCTTGCCCACCGCCACCATCGAATCCAGGCGGCGTTCGGAAGCGCGTTTTTTTACCGGAAATTTTCGAAATCTGTTGGTGGATATGGGCCCCATGGGGTCTTTTCCGATCCTGGATTTTTCCTGCCGGGGCATGCGTATTCCCTACGATTTCAGCCCCGATTCCTTGACCACCGGAAAACCCATGGAAGGCAGTGGAACCATCCGGATGGGGGCGCGCATCAATGTTGCCCTGGAAAGCCTCGTTCCACGTTTTCAGGGCCTGGAATGGGTGGGCCTGGAATTTTCCGTGGGGGATAAACGCTCCGAAAAAATTCTCGCGGTGTTTCTGGACTCCCTCGATCAGAAAATCCGGCAGGAAAATTTGGAGGAGAATGTCTAAAATCCTGCCCAGAGCCGGAGCCCGCGCATCATGGCAAAACAAGTAGGGGGCCATCACCCCTTCGGAAATCTGCTGGGCCTGCGGATCGACTCGGCGGCGGACGGCCGCTGCCGTGCCCACCTGGAAGCCAGCGAGAACCTTTTCAATCCCCATCGTGTGGTTCACGGAGGCGCCTTGTTCGCGCTCGCCGACACCTCCATGGGCGCGGCCCTGTATACCCTGATGGACGACCAGGAAAGCTGCGCCACCATCGAGATGAAGATGAACTTCATCAAGGCGGTGCGCGAAGGGAGGCTGGAATGTGAAACAACCGTGGTGCGCCGGGGCCGGGCCACGGCCGTGCTGGAATCGAAAATCACCGCCAACGGGGAGTTGGCGGCGATCGCCCTGGGAACCTACGCCATCTTTCCGGTCCGCTCCTGAAGCGATCCTATTTCAGCTTCCTTCCGAAATGGATCGTCAGGATCACCATCGCCGTCTTGAAGGTCATGTCCTGACGGGAAATGGCGCCGATTTTCCCGGCGGCGTCGATGGAGTCGAAGCCCACCTCGTGCTGGGTATAGCTGGCCTCGATGCCGAGACGCCCCAGGGAGAGGGCCACCCCCCCGCCAAATGCGTACCCCCCGCCGCCGAAAGCGGAATCCTTCAGGTTGGGGTTTGCGGTGACCACGGTATTTCTCCGCACCCCCAGGGAATATCCGCCGAACCCGAAACGGACGAACAGCTCCAATGGCCCCAGCGGAAGCATCGGCCGCACGGCGAAAATGAAGCCGTCCAAATCCGCGTCCAGGGTTTCCCCGGAATATTGGCTGCTGGCGGCATCCAAACCGGCGCTGGTGGCATCCATATTGATATGGATTTGCAGCACTTCGAAGGCGATCCATTTGTTGATGGCGTACCCGGCATTGATCACAAAACCGCTCCCCTCATCGAGGTCGATCCCATATACGAAAGGGCCGTTGACCGTATCGTCCGTTGGATAAAAAACCTGGTTGCCGTTCAGCTCGCCCGTGGCCGAACCGGTGAGGTAACCGGCTCCGAAATACCAGGCCCTGCTCCGGGCCTGAACCGTGCTCAGCGAGACCAGTACGAAAAGCATCGTCAGGATCGCTGGGAGAAAACGGTTTGGCATCTTTCCTGAGAAATTCATCCCCTGCCTCCTGGAAGAATTGGAAACCGCGAGTGGTGCGGGTGGATGGGATGAATTATACCAGAAAATTTTTGTGACCAAAATCAGGTTTATTTATTGCGGGAACCCGCCTCCATCCTGGGCGGGCATCCTGGGCGGGCATCGATGCGGCCGGTCAGGGTCTTTCCGCCATCAAGCATCGCCGGAAAGATTCGCCCATTTGGCGCATCATGCGGAAATACAAGGCCTTCCCCGGTTTCAGGCTGGAGCCCAGCGGGTCCAGCACGCCCCGGACGATGGCGGCCTCCCCGGTCAAGGCCCGCAGAATCCTGGCCGGAAATTGCGGCTCGGTGAACACGCATTTCACACGCCGGGAGCGGATCAGACGGAGCAGGTTGGAAATACGGCGGACTCCGGGTTGACCGAGACCGTCCGCGACGATCGCGCCCAATGGCCGCAACCCGAAACGGCGCTCGAAATATTGGTAGGCATCATGAAACACCAGGTAGGGCCGTCCGGCAAGGGGCGCCAACCGCGCCGCCAGTTCCCGTTCCAACCGCTCCAGCGCTTTTCCCATCCGCAGGGAATTTTTCCGGTAGGCCCCGGCATTGGGCGGATCCCGCAGCGCCAGGACTTTGGCCATGGCGGCCACCATCACGCGGGCATTGCGCGGATCCAGCCAATAGTGCGGATCGAAGGCGGCGCGCCCGCCGCTTCCCGTTTCCGTCCCCGGTTCCACCTTCCCCCGCCCCTGGAGCGGAAATGGCGGAAATTCCCCCGTCCCGGCCGGCCGGGGGCGAAGCAACACCATGCCCGCCGCCCGGTGCAGGGCCAATATGTGGCCTGTTTCCATGGCGGTGAGCGCCTTGCCAAGATGGGGCTCAAGCAGGGCGCCGGCCCAGAACACCACGCCCGCCCGGGACAGCAGCCGCGCCTGGGAGGGCCGCAGGCTGGCGCTGTGGGGCGAGGCGCCGCTTTTGAATATTAATTCGGGGTCGCCCACCCCCTCCATCACTCCGGCGGCCAGGGAGTGCAGCGGGCGGATCGAAACCGCCACCAGCGGTTGGGCCGGGCTTTGGCCGGGGAGCAAAAAAAAGCCGCAGAAGAGGCAGGCGGTCAAGACTCGGAATCTCATGGCAACCTGTTCAGGGGGCCTTCCAATGGAAAAGCCTTCGGGGTTGAGAAAATTCCCGCCTCGCCTCCCATGGTCTCGATGACGGGATATTCGCGCTGGTCTTCCCGGCGCGAATCGGATAAAGAATGTTATAACATTACATTTCCCGGCCGGAAAGCCCGGCGCGAAAAAACGCAAGGAGAATCACATGGGAGCGAGAAGGGAAGGGAAGGCCCTGGCCAACACCGGGCGCCACAACCACCAACTGTGCGTCGCGGAGGCCCTGCACCGGGCCGAGACGGTCTGCAAGGACAGCGGCGCCCGGATGACCTCCCTGCGGCGCATGGTGCTGGAACAGGTGTGGCGGGGTCACGATGCGGTGAAAGCCTACGATATTCTCGCATGGCTGGGGAGGAAGCGCCGCTCCGCCAATCCGCCCACGGTGTACCGCGCCCTCCAATTCCTTCAGCGGGAGGGGCTGGTGCATCGGCTGGAAAGCCTCAACGCCTTTGTCGGGTGCAGCCAGCCACGCGGCAATCACCAGGGGCAGTTTTTGATTTGCGGGAAATGCGGACAGGTCAGCGAAATGGAGGCCCGGGAAATCACCCGCCTGGTCTCCGAAAGCGCGAAGGCCAAGGGGTTCATCACGCACCGGCAGACCATCGAGGTTCATGGAGTATGCGGACAATGCGCCTAGCAAAACCACCGCCATCCCCACCGCCATCTTCTCCGCAAACCCTCCCCGGCGGCCCGCCCTTGATCGCATCCCACGGGCTCTTCGTCGAGGCAGGTGGAAACACGGTGTTGAGCGGCGTGGAGATGGAGGTGCGCCCAGGGGAAATCGTGACCATGGTCGGCCCGAACGGGGGGGGCAAGACCACCCTGGTGCGCGCCTTGCTGGGCCTGCAACCCCTGTCCGGTGGAAGCGTCACGCGCCGTCCCGGGCTGCGGGTGGGCTATCTGCCCCAGCGCTTTCAGGTGGACATCGCCCTGCCGATCACCGCCGGCCGCTTCCTCTCGCTGGCCTCCAGGGCCGACGCGGCGCAGCGGGAGGAAATTTTGCGCGAGGTGGGGGCGGCCCACCTGATCGGCCGGATGCTGGCCAATCTTTCCGGCGGCGAACTGCAACGGGTATTGCTGGCCCGCGCCTTGCTCAAGCAGCCGGAACTGTTGATCCTGGACGAACCGGATCAGGGCGTGGACGTGACCGGCCGGCTGGACCTGTTCGACACCATCGCCGGCATTCGCTCGCGGCGGGGCTGCGGAATCCTGCTCATCTCCCACGACCTGCATCTGGTGATGTCCTCCACGGACCGGGTGATCTGCCTCAACGGCCATGTGTGTTGTTCCGGGCACCCATCCTCCGTGGTGCGCCATCCAGCCTACATCGATCTGTTCGGAACCCGGGCCGCCTCGGGACTGGCGGTGTACACCCATGAACACGACCACACCCATTCCGAGGCGCCTCCCCCGGAAGGCGCCCCGTGAGGAACCAGGGCCGTTCCCGTCCCTCCATATCCATCCCGAGGTGAAATGTTGCTCGAAGGATTCATGTTGCGCGCCCTGGCCGGGGGCATCGGCATCGCATTGGTGGCCGGTCCGCTGGGGTGTTTCGTGGTCTGGCGCCGGATGGCCTATTTCGGTGACGCCCTGGCCCACGGGGCCTTGCTGGGCGTGGCGCTGGGATTCGCCCTGGAGGTCGATCCCAATCTGACCACCCTGGCCGCGTTCGTGCTGTTCGCGCTGATTCTGACCGGGCTGCAGGGCAGGCAGGAACTGGCCACCGACACCCTGCTCGGCATCCTCTCCCATGGGGCGCTGGCCATGGGGCTGGTGGCGGTGAGTTTCATGGACCCGCTGCGGGTGGACCTGATGGGGTATTTGTTGGGGGACATCCTGTCGGTCAGCGTCGTGGATTTGGCCTGGATTTTCGGGGGCGGCGCCCTGGTGCTGGTGGTGCTGGCGGCGCTATGGACCAATCTGCTGACCATGGCGGTGCACGAGGAACTGGCGCGCGCCGAAGGCGTCCCCGTGGCGGCCATGCGGCTGGTGCTGATGATGCTGATGTCCGTGGTGATATTGCTGGCCATGAAAATTGTCGGCATCCTCCTGATCACGGCCCTGTTGATCGTTCCGGCGGCGACGGCCCGTCACTTCGCCCGCACGCCCGAAACGATGGCCTTGCTGGCCGCCATGTTCGGCGGCATGGCGGTGCTGGGGGGGTTGTTCGCGTCACTGACCTGGGACACCCCCTCGGGACCCTCCATTGTGGCCGCCGCCGTTCTGCTGTTCTCTGTCTCGGCGCTGGCGCGCGGGTTGGTCCAGCGGTGACCATGCGGTAAATCGGGTGAGCGGTGAATCGGGCAAGCGATTCGCCATCGCACCGGAATCAACCCGAAATCAACCCGGAATTCATCATCCCAACCTGCGCGAAATCATGAGCGAAACACTGCCAGTCTCCCTTTGCGAAGGCGTCCGGCTGTTGCGGGACGGGGATTTTTCCCCCCTGGAGTGGACTCGCCTCTGCCTGGAGCGCATCGCGGCCATGGACGGGAAGCTCAATTGTTTCCTCGCCGTGGATTCCTCGGGGGCGTTGGCCGCCGCGGAGGCCTCCGAAAATCGCCATGCGGCCGGCCGGCCGTTGGGCGCCCTGGACGGCGTTCCCATCGCCATCAAGGACCTGATCGACCTGGCTGGATGGCCCACCACGGCGGGGCTGCGGATTCCCTGGCGGGCCAAGGCGGCGCGGGACGCTTTTCTGGTGGGGCGCCTGCGCGGGGCGGGGGCGGTGGTGCTGGGCAAGCTGAACCTGCACGAGGCCGCCATGGGGGCCACCACGGACAATCCCCATTACGGGAAAACCGGCAATCCCTGGCGCCTCGATCACACCCCCGGCGGATCCAGCGGCGGCTCGGGAGCGGCGGTCGCGGCGGGGCTGTGCGCGGCGGCCCTTGGCTCGGACACCATGGGCTCCGTGCGGATTCCCGCCGCGTACTGTGGGGTTTCCGGGCTCAAACCCACCTTCGGCAGGATCAGCCTGAGCGGAGTGACCCCCCTGTGCTGGAGCATGGACACGGTGGGGCCATTGGCCCGCGAGGCCGGCGATCTGGCCCTGGTGATGGAGGCGATGGACGGATTCGACCCCGAGCATCCGCTGGCCCGCGCCGCGCCGGTTGACGCGGGAAGGCGCATCCGCGAGGCGTTCCAGCCCGAGCGCGCGGCGCTGGGCGTGATGGAAGGCTGGGGCAGCGGGGAAACGGAGCCGGAAGTGCTGGCCGCCTTCGACCGGGCCCTGTCAGTACTGGCGGAAGCGGGGTGCGTCATCCGGCGGTTTCCCGGAGAGGATCTGGGCCTGGCCCGGCGCCATGGCCTGGTGATCATCGAGGGTGACGCGGCCCGCATCCATGCGGAGCGGATGGCGGAGGACCCGGCGCAATTCGGCGGCGACGTGCGCGCTCAGTTGACCTTCGGCGGGGGCATGGAGGCGGGACGGCTGGCCCGGGCGCACGAGTATCGCGAGCGGCTGCGGGTACGGTTCGAGCGGGTGTTGGACCAGGTGGATGCGGTGATCTCCCCCACGGCTCCACAGGCGCCGTTCGCTTTCGGCGGGGAGGCGCCGGCCAACCAGGCCTGTTTCACGGCCCCCGCCAACCTGTGCGGGCTGCCGTCGTTGTCCCTGCCCATGGGATTCGACGACGCGGGGTTGCCCCTGGGCCTCCAACTGACCGGGAGGGCCTGGGAGGACCAGCGGCTGCTGGAGTTGGGGGCGTTTTTCCAGACCCTCACCGATTGGCACCGGCGGAGGCCGGCGATGGATTCAGCCCCCGATTCAGCCCCCGATTCGGCACCGGCCGCGGATCAGTCGTGATCCTGGTCCGGCGGAAGCATGGAGGACTTGCTCAGGCTCTGGGGATTGCGCAGGGTCCACCGTCCCGCATCCACCTGGGCGAAGAACTCCGCCAGATGCCCGTTGAAGGCGTCCGGCGCTTCCAGGTTGATGGCATGCCCGCATTTGGGCATCACCACCAGGGCCGCGGAGGGAATGGTGCGCTTCATCAGCAATCCGGGTTCCAGGCAGGGTTCGTCCTCGTCTCCGGTCATGATCAGGGTGGGCACGGTCAGCTTTTTCATTTCCCCGGTCAACTGGGGAACGGTCGCCCGGTTTTTCTGCACCCCCAGCATGGTATTGCCGTGGCCCAGGCCCGATGAGGCGCTCAACTGATCGTAAAACTCCCGCCACCCGCGGGGATCGGTGTCGATGAACTGCACCCGGGTGGGACCCCTGGCGTAAAACTTCGCCACCACCTCCATCCCCTCGCCGATCATTTTCGCGGCGATTTCCTCCACGTCGCGCACGTACCTGGAGCGGTCCGCATCGCTGCCGTAACCGCATCCGGCCACCACCAGCGAAAGCGCCCGCTGGGGATGCTTCAGGCCGAAGATCAGCGAGCAGAACCCCCCCATGGAAAAGCCCACGATGTGCGCCTGGTCCAGGCCCAGGTGATCCAGCAGGCCCAGCAGGTCTCCGACGGCATGTTCCTGGGAATAATCCGTGTGGCTTTCGGGCACGTCCGATGGCGGAAAGCCGCGGGCGTTGTAGGTGATGCAGCGGTAGCGGCGGGAAAAATAACGCACCTGGGGCTCCCAACTGCGGTAATCCCCGGCGAATTCATGAACGAACACCACCGGTGTTCCCGTACCCGTTTCCTCATAATACAAATTGACGCCATTGATCAGCGCTTTGGGCATGAACGTTCTCCTTGGGGTTGGTGGTGTCCGCGGTTCGGAAATTATCGCGGTTTGGAAGCGATGGCGAAATTCTCCGCGCCGAACGGGCCGCCGCTTATTTCACCAGCAGCAGTCCGTCCTTGGTTTCCCACACGATGTGTAGAGGGGCTCCCGGCGCGAAGGATTCGCCCTCCCCTTCACCGATCCCCCTGGCCAGCACCTGTTGGCCGTCTTCGAGCTTGGCCAGGTAATTGGTGGTTAATCCCAGGAAAACCTGCTCCACGAATTCGGCCGGCAGGGATTGGTTTCCGTCCCCCTCGGGCGGGGAGGCGGTGAGGGTCAGGAGTTCCGAGCGGATGGAAACGGTGACCTCCTGTTCTTCCGAAACCTCCAAACCCCGGCGGGGCACGCGCACCTTGCCAGCGCTCAGGACGGCGGTCACATGATCGGCTTCGACCTTTTCGATCCGCCCCCGGAAGAGGTTGTTTTCACCGATGAACCCGGCGGTGAAGCTGGTTTGGGGCGTCTCGTAGATTTCCCTGGGGGCCGCCTCCTCGATCAGGTCGCCATCGGCGATCACCGCGATCCGGTCCGCGATGGTCATCGCCTCTTCCTGATTGTGCGTCACATGGAGAAAGGTGATGCCGACGCGTTCCTGGATGTGTTTCAGTTCCAGGCACATCTCCTTGCGCAGCTTGGCGTCCAGGGAGGCCAGGGGTTCGTCCAGCAGCAGGATGTCCGTGCCCAGCACCAGCGAGCGGGCCAGTTGCACCCGTTGCTGCTGGCCGCCGGAAAGCTCATTGGGCATGCGCCGGTTGAGGCCGGCCAGCCCCACCATTTCCAGCATGGCCTCCATCCGTTCCCGGATTTCCTGCTTGGGGAGCCGGCGCAGCTTCAGCCCGTAGCCCACGTTGCGTTCCACGTTCATGTGGGGGAAGAGGGCGTAGTTCTGGAAGACCATGGTGCTGCCCCGCTTGTTGGGGGGCAGCCCGGTGACGTCCTGGCCCATCAGGCGGACGTGGCCGCGGCTGGGCCGCTCGAAGCCGCCGATCAGGCGCAGGATGGTGGTCTTGCCCCCGCCCGAAGGGCCCAGCAGCACAAAATACGATCCCGACCGCACCTGGAACGATACCGTATTGAGCGCGCGCACCGGGCCGAAATCCTTGCCCAGGTTTTCCACTTCCACCGAATATTCAGTCATCATCCTGTTCCGGCCATCGTTGCGGAGCGCGGGGGGGTTCCGGCGCCCCGTTCCTCGGATTCGCGCAATTCCTTGCGGGTCAACATGTAAACGATCAATGAGAGGATCACCACCATCGAAGTCACGCTGATCATGGCGCTCATGGCGTACACTTCGGGCTCCATCCCCGAGCTGAGCATGAAGTTCACCACGTAGGTGGTGAAGGTGGCGAAGCCCCCATTGAGCAGGTTGGTGCGGGTGTACTCGTTGAAGGCCAGAATGAACACGAAGGCGCAGGAGGAAAAGACCCCCGGGCGGATCTGGGGAAACTCCACCTGCCAGAACGCCTGCCAGGCCGTCGCGCCGCAACTGCGGGCCGCCTCGGTCTGCTGCACGCGATAGCGCGACATGGTGATCAGGATTATCACGAAGGCATAGGGCATGGTCCACAGGATCTGCCCGATCCAGACGGTGTACCAGGACAGGTTGAACCAATCCAATCCCAGCCAGGCGTTCAGGTAGTGATTGAGGTTCTTGAAAAACACCAGCAGGCTGGCCGCCATGATGTCCGCCGGGATGAACAAGGGCATCAGCATCAGGATCAAGAAGGGCACCTTGTTGCGGGCGCTTTTATAAAACTTTGCCGCCAACAGGCTCATGGGCACGGTGGCCACCACCGTCAACAGGCACAAGATCAGCGTCCATTGCAAGGCATTCAGAATTTCCTCGTTCTGGAACAGGTTGACGTAATAGTCCAGCGTGAACTTGTATTTGGGAGACCCGAAACCGAATTCGTTGAAGGAAACATAGATCGTATAGAACACCGGCAACATCAGGCAAAACACGACGCCCAGCAAATAGCACCACTTGGCCCGGTTGGCCCAGGGCGAAGAATATTCCATCCCGATTCCGCTCATCGCCGGATTGGCTCCAGTATGCGGGTGAGATCGAACAGGCGGTGCCCCAGGTAGAGCAGGCCGATCATCAGGGTCATCATGATCACGCTGATGGCCATGGCCAGCGGATAATCCAGCCCGCCGATGGCGTTGGTCACGATCACTCCCGCATTGGCCGCCGCCGGGCCACCCAGCAGAAATGGGATGATGTACAACCCGATGCCATTGACGAAGATGAACAGGCTGCCCGCGAAAATTCCCGGCGCGGCCAGCGGAATCAAAATGTCCTTGAACAGGTTGAACCCGCGGCTGCCCAGGTCGTCGCAGACCTCGAACACGTAGCGCTCAACGGCCTCCATGGCCAGGAAACTGGCAAAAATCAGGAACGGGAGGAAGGACATCACCTCGCCGATGATGGTGGCCAACGGCGAGTAGAGAATGATGGAGATCGGCTCGGAGATGATGCCCAGATTGACCAGCGTGTTGTTGACCAGCCCGGTGCGCCCCAGCACGGGCCGCAGGGCGAAGGTGCGGATCAACTCGGAAACCATGAAGGGCAGGATGAACAGCAGCATCACCGCGTGCTGCGCCCTCAAGGGGATGCGGCGCCGGACGAACACCGCGATCGGAAATCCAATCACGAACGCCACCACCACCGAAATGCCGGAATGGTAGATCGAGGCGATAAACGTATCGACTCTACCCGAATCGAAGAATTTCTCGTAGGCGACCAGCGTAAAGCCGGGCTTCATCCAAAACCTGTCCCGGGGGAATACGCTCCACACCAGGGTGAGCGCCATCGGCACCACCAGGAACAGCACCATGAAACCCAGCGGCAGGTAAAAGAACAGCCTGGGGAGGCCCCGCTCGCCGAAAAAAAATTCCCGCCACCGCCCCGCCCCGGCGGTGTCTTTCACCGGGGCGGACGCGGGGGGCGGTGGGGGCGAAGGATTGGAAGGCGGCATGGCAATCAGGCAGCCTGCACCCGGCTCCACCACTCCTGATAGGCCTCCAAATGCTTGGGATACACATTTTGCCAGGCATTGCCGGGATTGGCGTACCGCTTGGCCTTGTTGGCCAACACCGCTTTGAGATGGGTGACCATGTCCTTGTTGAAGGTCTCCGGGTGGCCGATGATGTAATCCATCACGCCGTCGGTGAGGGAGCCAAAACCCAACTTGGCCAATTGCTGGGAGGTGTACCAATGGGACAGGAAGACATTGCAGACCCGGTAAAAAGCCTCCTCCTTGCCCCGCGCCTTGCCGCCCGTGCTCAGCATGACCACATTGTTCCAGACTTGGTGGCCTTCGCGCATGGTGCCGTATTCCACGTACACGCCCCTGCGCCGGGCAACATAAACCTGGGGCTCCCAGCAGGACATCATGACCACCTCTTTTTGCACCAGCAGGTTCACCGAATCGCCGAAACCGCTCCAGAAGGTGCGGAATTGGCCGGCTTTTTTATGGTCGATCAGGAACTGGCAAACGCCTTTAACCTCCTTGGGGGTCATGTTGGAAGGATCCTCGATCCCCTGCAATCCGGCTTGCTTGAGGTAAATGGCGGTGTTGGTCAAGGTGGGGCCGAAGTCGTTCTGCATGGCCACGCGTCCCTTGAACTGCCGGTCGAAGAGATAGGCCCAGGAATCGGGCTTGAAACCCAATTCTTCGGGGAGATAGGCCATCGAATCCGCATTGGAAATATACGGAACCGCATGCACCACGCCTTTGTAACGAATGGTGTGGGCCGCGACCCCATCGGATTTGCGGACACTGTCGTTGAGCAAAAACCAGTTCGGCATGCGGCTGGTATCCAAGGGGACGATGTTGCCGGTTTCCGCCATGGCGTCTTCCATGCCCCCGCCATTGTCGGTGAAGGCGTCGTACAGTTTCTGGCCGCCTCCCACCAGCATTTTTTGCAGTAATTCCTGCGCATCGGCGCTTTTGACCGTCCACTTGATCTTCACGCCGGACGCTTTTTCCATCGGCTCCCAGGTCTTCCATGGCTTGGCGATCCCCGGGCACCACAGCTTCAGTTCCCGCCGATCGGCGGCGGCCTGAACATTTCCCGGCACCAGGCCGGCGCCGGCCATCGCGGCAACGCCCGCCATGCTCTTCAGGAAAACCCTGCGGTTGAATTCGGTTTGATTCATGTCGGATCCTCGTGATAAAGTGACAATGAGTCCTGTGAAATTCCGTTTCGAAAATTTCCGTAGCCTGACCTTTCCCAATTCAAATTAGAGGGAAAATACGATTCCGTTTATAGTTCAAGACCGGACGAACGTCAATCCCAATAAACCCTCGATTTGGACTCGGTTCAACCCATCAAGTATTTCCCCTCCATCCGGAAGGCCGGCCGATTGCGCCAACCAGAGGCCGAGCCTGGCATCCTGGCCCGCGCAGGGGTGTCCGCAACGGGTTGTCCGCGCCGGTTTTTGGGCCTGATTTTTTCGGGCCGGTTGGCCAGGAAATCACCGGCGTTGAGTTGGAGCGGCCTTTTGGCTGAGAAGCGTTACATGGTGACACCGCTCTTTTGGCTACAGGCGGAGAAAAAATCCAAAGCCGTTTCCATGTTGGGAAAGAACAGGGTATTTGATTTTGAGGGGAAAAACCCGCCTTTTTTTGGCGCTGGAATTTCAAAAAAAAAATCACCACTGCAGGAGCCATATCTTTGGCGGACCCAACACCGGTTGTTTTCCAAAATTTGAGAAGTTCGAGGATAATATTGAAAATAATTTCGCTTGAATTGGTGGATATTAAAAAGATGGCAGTGCCGGAAAATTCCAAACCCCGCCAGAAAAATAAACAGTCCGTATTGCGATGACCGGCCGAAAGGGTTCCAGAGACGACTTCCCGCGCGATGACTTGGCCCCGTCCGATTGACGCCGGGAAAAGGAAATCGTCCGTGGGGAACTCCCCGATACGGCTATTTCAAGACAACGGGTTCCCCATGCCTTGGGCCAGCAACGGTTATGCCAGCCTGGAAAAAGCCCGTGAAGCCTGGGAACGGGCGGCGGCGCTGAATCCGGCGAATTCGATGCAAGGTGCGGGAAGCGGAAAAGGGACGGATCGGAATTGAAACCCGCAGGGAGGCCGCACCGGAGCCAATACGACTCGATTTGACGATGTCCGGAATGAACGGCTTCGGGTTCATGGCCAAATTGAAAAAAAACGAACAACTGAAAGGCGCCCCGGTTTTCGCGATCGCCCCCTTGAATTTAACCAAAAATGATTTAAAACGGCTCAACGGTGACTTTATCCGTGTGCTAAATAAGCTGGATTATGGCATAAATGATTTGGCCGCCGCGGTGAACGGCGTCACCGGAAAAATTTAAACGGCGAAACCCACCTGAAAACCCAGGTCTCGATGAAAAAATTTTGGTGGCGGAAGACAGCGGGTTGAACCTGGAAATGTTGCCCGGGCGTGTGATGCGGAGACGGTTGGCCGGGGCGATGGAGAGGGACGGTCCAGGGGCGCTCGATAAAACCCTTCCGGAAAATCCACCCCCGATTCCGGTGGAGACGAATCTTCCCCGGCCGGACGGTTGGGGAGGCCACCGGACGGATCGGGAACGAGGAACGACCGAAGACCATTCCGGTGGCCGCAACCCACCGCCCAGGTCATGTCCGGCGATGAGGATAAAGCCTTGATCGCCGGGTGCGACGATTTCGTGGCCACACCGGCCGATTTCGGGCGGTTGCGGGAAAAAATCGCGACGATTTTGGATTGAGATGTGACCAATGGCGGAATTCGTTACCAATGCGGGGAACATCCTGGTCGTGGATGACGATCCTCAAGCCCTGAATCTAATGTCCCGCAGATTGCGGCGCCACGATTACGATGTGGATCAAGCCGAGTCCGGATCGTTGGCCCTGGAACGGATCGGGCGGACATCCTATGACGCGATATTGTTGGACATCATGACCGGCTCCAGCGGAATCGAAACACTGATCGCCATCCGGAAAAATCATGGGCCGTCGGATTTGCCGGTGATCATGGTCACCGCCGTGCCCGACGACGCCTACGTGGTGGAGGCTTTGGAGGCCGGCGCCAACGATTACGTGGCGAAATCGGTTGACTTCAGAGTGCTGCTGGCCCGGCTGAAAAACCATGTGGCCCTCAAACGGGCCGAAAAGGACGCCGCGGATACCCGGATGCGCCTGGAGGAGAGGGTAGAGGAGAGAACCCGGGAACTTCGCGTCAGCCAGCGCCTGCTGCGCACCGTTTTCAATGCCATTCCCCATCATATCTTCGTCAAGGACATCGAGGGGCGATACACGATGGCCAACAAGATGTTCCGGGAATTCTGGAAGATTCCGGCGGAAAACCTGGTGGATGCCAAGGTGTCCATATTGTCTTGGGCCGATGAAGATATGCCGGTTGCGATTGAAAGGCACGACCGGCGCATCTTTGAAAAAGGGGAAACGGTGATCGAGCCGGAAGTGACTTTCCAGCTCAAGGACGGGCGGGAGGTGGTGCGGCGTCAAATCAAGGTGCCCCTCCGGGACATGGAGGGTAAAATCGTCGGCCTGGTTGGCATCTCCGAAGACATCACACATCGGCGGCAGACCGAGGAAGCGCTACGGCAGGCGCAAAAAATGGAGGCGGTGGGGCAATTGACCGGCGGCGTGGCGCACGATTTCAACAACCTGCTGCAGATCATCCACGGATACACCCAGATCGCCCTGACCCAGAAAGACCTCAGCGAAAGAATCGTGGACCATCTGCAAAAAGTCATCGAAGCGGCTGGCAGGGCCGCCAACCTGACCCGGCAATTGTTGGCCTTCTCCCGCCAAAGCGTCCTCAAACCGGAATATCTGGATATCAATTTCCTGTTGCAAAATTTCGAAAAAATGGTTCGCTTGCTGGTTGGGGTCGATATCGACCTGGAATTCAGGGCAGGGAAAAATTTATTGCCAGTGCACGTGGATCCGGGAACGATCGAACAGGTGTTGCTCAACCTGGCCATCAATGCGCGCGACGCCATGCCAAAAGGGGGACGGCTGGTGATCGAATCTTCCGGTTTCAGGGCCGATGAAAAATTTTGCGAGGTCAATGCCTGGGAATCTCCCGGCGACTACGTGGAAATCAAGGTCAGCGACACCGGCGTGGGGATGCCCCCCGAAGTGCTGGAAAAAATATTCGACCCGTTCTTTACCACCAAGGACCAGGGGAAAGGCACCGGCTTGGGCCTCTCCATGGTGTATGGGTCCATTGAACAACACGGCGGAAAAATTCTCGTCTACAGCGAACCCGGGAAGGGAACCACTTTCCGGATTTACCTCCCGGTGGCGGACAACGCTTCCCGGGACGAGACCGAAATCGCACACCAAGCCGTGTCCGGAGGGAACGAGACCATTCTGATCGCCGAAGATACCAGGGAAGTGTTGGAGTTGGTCACCAAGTTGCTGGAAGGCGTTGGCTACCAGATCATTTCCGCCAACAACGGCTTGGAGGCTTTGGAGATCTTCAACCGGAATCCCGAAAACATCGACCTGATCATGCTCGACGTGGTGATGCCCAGGATGGGGGGAAGGGAAGTTTACGACCAAATCACAAAAATCCGTCCCGAAACCTCGATCCTCTTCACCACGGGATTCGGGGCCAATCTGGTGGACACCGAATTCCTGTTCAAGAAAAAATTGACTCTGATTCAAAAGCCTTATCTCCCCAACGAATTGTTCAGCACCGTTCGCGAGATGTTGGACCGCCGGAGGTAACCCGGCCCCGCCGGAAGATGCCTGGGAGGGGGAGGCCGTTTCCCTGTTGCTGGCGGAAGCCACGGCCGCGAGGCCTCAAGCCACGGTCGCGAGGCCTCAAGCCACGGCCCTGGTGCAGGCCGGGGAGGAATACGCTTACAGTTGGAACCATGGATGGACACGGATAAAAATGGGAAGAGCCGGTTGCCTCTGCGTTCATCCGCGTTTATTGGCGATTCCTTGATGCAGGTGCTTGTTTTCACCCGCCAACCAACGGGCCTGGCAAAGAAGTATTGGGAAATCCACACGGCTTGCGAAGCCCATCCACCGCGAAGCCCGGCGATGAGGAGTCACCCGGAACCATGATCGATTCACAAGAGGCGATGGACTATCTGGCGGAGAAGCTTACCGACGACCTGGTGGTGGCCTCCCTGGGACACACCAAGTACGAGATATTTGAGGCCAGGGATCGCCCGGAGAACTTTTACCTGTGGAACGCCATGGGCATGGCGCCTTCGGTGGGGCTGGGAATGGCCATGGCCGCCCCGGAACGCCGGGTTGCCATTCTCGATGGGGATGGCGCCCTGCTGATGAACCTGAGCACCCTGGCCACCGAGGGCTGGCGCGCGCCGCCCAACCTGATTCACATCGTCTTCGACAACCGCGTCCATCACATGACCGGGCAACAACCCACCGCCACCTCCGGCCCCGCGGACCTGGCGGCCATCGCCGCGGGCGCGGGTTTTTCCCATGCCGAAAGGGCCGAAACCCTGGCCGCTTTCCAGGGCGCGGTGGACCGGGCTTATGCCGGCGAAGGGCCCTGGTTCATCCAGGCCCTGGTCACCCAAGCCAAACGGGGCGGACGCCCCCCGAAAAGCCCCACCCTGCTCCGCCATCGATTCGAGGCCGCGCTGGGGAAGGGGTAGGGCCGGGATATGGGGGATGGGAGATCCGATGCTTGAATCCCCCCCCCCTCCGGCTTGCGGCCTCCTCCCCCTCCACGGGCTGTTAAACAACACCGTGGAGGGAGGAAAAGCGTCGTATTACAACAATATAGGCAAAGAAGTCACCCTTCCCCATTTGATGGGGAAGGGTTGGGGTTGGGGATTCCCCCGTTGCTCTCGCCCCATGGGTGGTAATTCTGACAAGCCCGCGGGGAGGGGAGCTTTCTGTCCATGGGGTGGATGGAATTGGATGATCGAGGTTCTTCCGGCGAAGCCTCACCCCGGCGGCAAAATCCCGCCGACACTCTCCCGGTGTTGTTGAACAGCCCGCGGAGAGGGTTTCGTCCATGCGGTAAATCATTGTAAACACGAAGATTTCTCCCCCCTCTCCGCATGGTCGAGGGGGCCGGGGGGTGAGGCCCGCTGTTGCGGTTCGCGGGAAACGCAGTGCGTTTCTTCCGCGTTCATCGGCGTTCATCGGCGGTTCCAATGCCCCCCGCCGGCGCATGGCGAAGCCAGGTCTGGTATCGCTACCGCGCCTCCGGCAGAGCGGCGGCCGTTCTCTACCCGGACCGCTTCTCAACGGCTGGCCGGGATGGGTTTTTTCGCGTTTTTGTCCCGCACCTTTCCATCCTGATCCAGCAACAGCACCCAACCGTCGAAGTCCTCCTTTTTTCCCGGTTTGGCGGTGTATCCCGCAGCGATGAAGCCCCCATCGGGCGCTTGAATGATTTTGGTGAATCCATCGTTGCCGGATTTTCCGAACGTGCGCTCCCACACCTGCCGGCCCTGGCCGTCCAACCCGATCAGCCAGGCATCGAACAGCCCGGCCCCTTTGGAGCGCGTGGCCCCGCCGACCAGGAACCCGCCGTTCTCGAGCGGGCGCACGGCGGTGGCGAAATCGATCCTCGGCCCTCCGATGCCGCGCTCCCACAATTTTTTCCCTTGGGCATCGATGCGCACCACCCACACGTCGACCTTGCCGGCCTTTCTGGAGCGGGTGTTTCCCGCCAGGATGAATCCACCGCCCGGAACAGGGGCCACGGCCTGGATGGCGTTCCATGCCGCATCCCCGAAGGTGCGCGTCCAGAGGGTTTCCTTGCCGTCTTTCCCCAGCCGGTGCACCCAGGCGTCCGTGCCGCCGGCGCCGAAGCTCCTGGTGATGCCCGCGGCGATGAACCCCCCGCCCGGCACCGCGGCGATGGCGCTCATTTCTTCGCGTTTCCTGCCTCCCGCGGTCCTTTCCCAGGACTGCTTTCCATCCTCGCTGACCCAAAGGAACCAGGCGTCCCGGTGTCCATTGCCGGAGGATCGCGTATACCCCGCCATCAAGGTTCCGCCGCCGGGCATGGGGGTGGAGGAATTGATGGCGTCGTCATGGGCTCCGCCGAAGGTTTTTTCCCAGAGCTTTTTCCCCTTGGCGTCCAGGCGGATCACCCATCCGTCTCGCCGCCCCTTGCTGTTGGTGGTGGTGGCTCCGGCCACCACGAAACCGCCCCCGGGCGCGGGGCTGACGGTCTTGAAGGTGTCCATCCCTTTCCCGCCAAAGGTGCGCTCCCAGAGCACCTTGCCCAGGCGGTCCATCCGCACCACCCATCCGTCGCTGCCGCCGGCCCCTTTGGAGAAGGTACGCCCCACCATCACGAATCCCCCTCCGGAAACCGGAATGGCCATGGAGGCCTGATCGTTTTTTTCGCCGCCATAGGCGCGCGCCCAGGTCGGTGGGGGTTGCGGTTTCACTTTGACCGTTTTCCCGGCCCCACAAGCCGCCAGGGCCAGCACCGCCACGGCCAGGGCCACATGGGCCGCGGCCTTTTTCAAAGGCCTCCCGAACATTTTATTTCTCCGTGATAAAGGGTTCCAAAATGAGAATAGTGTTTTCCTCACTGGAAAAGGCCCGGCGAAACGGAAATCGCACCGGTTTGGCCGGAGTCATATCGGGATTGATACCAAATGTGGTTGCGCCTTGTCTTCCCCATTCCGCGCACGGGCGGCGAATTTGATGGAATCCCACCGCCCGCCCCCGGTTGCGCCCCATATCCGGCGGCGCCCCGGCACGGACCCATCGCTCATCGCACCAGGGCCATCAGGTTGCTGTCGACCAGGTCCATCAGGCGCTCCACGAAGTCGGAGGCGCGCAGGCGCGCATAATCCTCGGGGGTGAGGTAGAAATAATCGACCACCTGCTTCCCGGTCGTGGTGATCAGCGCCTGCTGCACTTCCACCTCGTACAGGTCGAAGGCCCGGGTCAATTTATAGAACAGGAATGGCGCGTCACGGAGGGTCATTTTGATGTGCGCATATTCGGCCGGAACCCGCTGGAATTTCCCCTCCCTGGAATGGATCAGGTATCCTTTTTGATCGTTTCCCTGGAAAATCACCCGGGCCTTTCTGGGCGCCAGGGCGGGAGCGGCCTCGGGAAACCGCAGTTCCGGCGGCTCGCCTTCGGTAATCATGCGTTCCAGGTCGGCCGGCCGCAGCGGGGCGCCGGGTTCCAGCGGATTGAACTGGAAGAAATAACAATATCCATGCCCCCCATGCTCCAGGTTCACCCGGTTGACCTTCCCCGTGGTGATGTCCAAACGGAGGCGGCTCAGGGCATAGGCCACCCGGGAATGGGACAGGTTCAATCCGCGGGTGTAGATCAACAGGCCCTGGTTGGCGTTGTTGACGCCGGGCACCAGGTCGGCGATGACTTGCGCGGTGCGGAAAGCGGCGAATTTTTTCAGTTGCGCGGCCAAGGCCGAGGGAAAGGCGGATATCAGGTAGCGGTTGGGAAACGCGGCGAAGAACCATTGCAACAGGTCCTCGTGGCCCGCCGTCAGCGCTTCGACCGTCTCCATCCCCAGCAGATTGCGCAAGGTGCGCACCAGTTTGGTTTCCCTTCCGGCCTGTTCCGTGCGGTCCAGGGCGCCCAACACGATTTCCTTGTGCGTTTCCTCAAGGGATCCGGCGGCCGGCGCCACGCGTTCCCATACCTCGGGATGGGAGGCGGCCAGCGGATCGAACACCGCCTTGCCGAGACCATGGGTGATGCTTTCCAGGAAGAGCAGGTGCAACCGGGTCTCGCCGAACAACTCCTCCTTTTTCCGCTCGAAATAGATGTTGATCGCCTCCAGTGAGCGCTCCCGCACCGGAAAGCCCTGCATTTCTCCCCAGATATGGTTGGCTTCCTTGAAAAGCGCCTGGAGCAACCCCACGTCGCCCCCGGCGTCTTCCCCCCGGGCTTGCAGCACGGCCAGATTGACCAGAAAAAGCAGGGTGGCGTTGACCATGTCCCGCCCGGCGATCTCGAAATACTGGGCCAGTGCCTGGTCCATGTAGGTGGCCATGCGGCTCAGGGCGGCCATGGCGCGGTGATGGGAGATCAGCAGGCGCACCTTTTCCTCCAGCCGGGCGTCCTGATATTCCAACCCGGCCAGGATTTCCACCGCTTGTTCCGCCGATTGGGCCGGCGCCGCGTCCGCATGGGCCGTGCGGGCGATGTCATGCAGAAAGAGGCTCCATTTCAAGGCCAGCACGTCCCCTTCTCCGAGCAGGTCGAACAAATCGCGATGATCGCCGCGCAGCCGTTCCAGCACCGCCTGGCCTTGTTCCAGGCTCCTCAAGGTGTGCTCATGGAGGGACATGGTTGTCCCGTCAAAACGCCGCACCAGGTGCTGCATCCGGTCCGCCTCGGGGATGAACCGGCCCAACAGGGTCGGCATGCCCGGGCTGAGGGGGTCGGTGATCTGCATCAACGTCCGCATCGCGCGATGGGCGTAGGGGGCGCTCAGCAACCGGCCGAACCCGGCGGCCAGACCGGCCTTGAACCCCGTTTCCGGCTGGGTCATCCCCATCACCACGGCGGTCAGTCCATCCTTCAGCTCCGGCGACAGGTCGAAGTTGCTTTCGGCCAGGTAGGTAAACAACTCCAACACGGCGGCGGGGGCGCGCAACAGCGAAGGCATGTCGGCCGATCCGTCGTGCAACAGCGACTGGATGGAGATGATCTGCTTTTCCCCCAGATGAACCTCCACCCGGAGCGTTTCCAGGTCATGGGTCAGCGTGCGGTTCAACACGCGCTCCATCAGCAGCCCGGTGATCCGCCGCACCTCCGCCACCAGGCGCAAGCGGAAGGCGTCGAAAGCGTCCAGGGAGGTGAAGCGCTGTTTGCGGAAGAGATACAACCGGGTCAGTTGGTCGTCGATCCGGTTGGCCGCGAAGGAATGCACCAGGAACCCACTCTCCCGGGCTTCACGGTCGTAATAATGGGACTCGGCAGCGCCGGTGAAATTCCGCAATTCGTACAAAAATTCCACCGCCTGCAACAGGTGCGAAACTTCCCACAGGGAAAGCAGGTTTTTGCGCCGGGCCAGTTGCAACAGGTCCATGGTCATGAAACTGGAGGCGTTGTGGGTGATTCCCAGCAGCCAGAGCGGAATCTGGATCGATCGCAGTCCGCCCGCATCCTCCTTGAGATTCATCGCGGTCAACCCGGTCAGGGTTTGCCGGGAGAATTCCTCGCTTTTCTGGCGCGACACCGCCTCGAAGGGCAGCAGGGCCTTGAAGCGCGCCTTGAGTCCCGTGAGAATGCTGGTGTTCCCGGCGATGGGGCGGGCTTCCAAAATGGCGGGGAAGGTGTGCAGCGCCTCGGTCTCGGTAAATCTGGACAAGTCTTCTTCCAGTTCGAAGTACTGGTGCACGGTGTCCATGCCGCAATCGTGGAGGAGGGATTCCACGCGCATCACCAGGTCCTGGAAAACCGCGATTTCCCCTGGCCGCAAGTCCTTCGTTTCCAGGCAATAGCCAATATCCAGATCGGAGCTGAAGCTCATTTCGGCGCGCCCGTACCCGCCCCTGGCGAACAGCACCAGGGCCTCCCCGGCGTCCAGGCGCTTTTCGTCCCAGTGGCTCAAGTCCTCCACCATGCCCTCCAGGGACGCCACAGCCGCTTTCAGTGAAATGAGAGACTCTCCAATGGCCCGGGCCAATCCCTGGTAATATTCCCGCTGCGAGGCTGCTCCGGCATCCTCGGCGCCGATATTGGAATCGCCATCGGCCGGCGATGAAGACAACTCGCGCTCCAATTGGGACACCTCGATTTCCTTGCGCGGAATCCGTTCGGATTTACGGGCCAACTCCTCCCTGGTGTCCACCTCCCGCAAGCGGACCAGCAGCGGCAACTCGCCGGCGGCCACGGCGAAGGCGAACCGATGGAAGGCATCGATCAGGCGGCTATGGGCAAAAAGCGTCTGAAAGGAATGCGTCACTTTCAGGTTCTCGATGGCCAGCGCCGAGAGTTGTTCCTGGAGGTACGGTTTCAGTGTTTCGCGGACGCGCGCGCCGGCGCCATCGAGATGGGATCGCAGTTTGGCGGCTTCGCATCGCAACGGATTGTCTGGCTGGGACGGCAATCCGTCCCGGAAGGCCTCCAGGTAAGCGGCATGGACATCGGGCGGATCTTCCCCGCCAACGTAGCGGAAAGATTCCAATTGTTCCGCGAATCGATGCAAGGGTGAAATATTCTCCTTCACGGGACGATCCCTCCCGGCGGCGATCTCATGGCGGCGGATTCCGCGGCCAGGCGGCGGGGCGGGGCGGCCGCCGCCTTCCCGCGGAATCCGCCGCCCTGCCCGCCGCCCTGCCCGCCACCGTTCCGGGGACAGGCCATGATGGATTCCCATATTCCTTGTTCGGCCGCTGGCTTCATGCGCTGCAAGAGTTTGGTTTCCTGGAAAAACAGGTGGAATGAAATCCTGATGGCCATCATACCTTCGGCCCCATGCAGTTGAAAGCGCGCTTTTCCCACTCTTTCGGGCGCTCCCGCCAAATCGCGGAGCCGGCCTCCCACTCCTCCCAATTCAATACCATGATGCCGGGGGCCATGGAGGGTGAACATTGCTCATGGCGCCGGAATCCAGTCAAGCACCACGATTTTGAGGAGATTTTTCAGCCGGGATTCCAGATAGCGGTGGTGCATTCCGGCGTTTCTTGTCATGCTAAGAGGCATGGAGATCAGCAAACTATCTGGCGGCCAGGAGGGCGGCCTCCCCTTCGGTCGCAACGAACACCGATGTAAAAACCACCGGCCCAAAGAACGCCGCCCCAAAGACCGCCGCGAAAACCGGAGCCGCTTCCGGCATGGTATCGATCGCGCGCCCATCCATTCCACGGAGGCCCTTCCATCATGAAAACCGGTTTCTACTCCGACCCGATTTTTCTGGCCCACGATACCGGCGGCCACCCGGAAAACGCGGGACGGCTGGAGGCCATCGCCGGCCGCCTGGCCGAAGAAGCGGTCACGGAAAAACTGGAATTCCGCGCGCCCCGGCCGGCCACCCGGGAGGAAATCACCGCCATCCATGACGCCGATTACGTGCGCCAGGTGGAAGAAGCCGTTTTGGCCGGGCAGTCCCAGCTGGACAGCCCGGATTGCATTCTTTCCCCGGGCACCTACGAGGCGGCCCTCAACGCGGCGGGCGCGTTGATCGATGCCGCCGTGGACGTGGAGGAGGGCAGGCTGGACAACGCATTCGTGGCTTGCCGGCCTCCGGGGCATCATGCCGAGCAGACCCATGCCATGGGTTTTTGCTATTTCAACAACGTGGCCATCGCCGCGGCCATGCTCACCGAAAAGATGGGCCTGGAGCGGGTGTTGATCTTCGATTTCGACGTTCACCACGGCAACGGCACCCAGCATTCCTTCGAGCACCGCAAGGACATCCTGTTCTCCAGCATTCATCAGCACCCCCTCACCCTGTATCCCGGAACTGGTTTCGCCGAGGAAAAAGGGCGCGGAGAGGGCGCCGGGTATACCATCAATACGCCCATGGCCCCCCATAGCGGGGACAAGGAATACCTGGAGGTGTTCGAGCAGGTGTTGCTGCCGGCCTTCCGGGAATACGCCCCGCAATTCATCATCATTTCCGCCGGGTTCGATGCCCACCGCGACGATCCGCTGGCCATGATGAACCTGACCCGGGAAGGCTTCGACGCCATGACCGCCCAGCTCAAGCAACTGGCCCTGGAAAGCTGCGGGGGAAAACTGGTCAGCGCCCTGGAGGGAGGATACGATTACAACGCCCTCTCGGATTGCGTGGCCTCGCACCTGAGCCTCCTTCAGGCCGACCCGGAATAACATATATAATAAAGGTGAATAAAAGATTGGAAGCAAGCATTTGAACCCCACCAAACGCCGTATCCTGGACGTGTGGCGCGAACATCCGGAGTGGTCCTATTCCGTCAAAGACATCCGGGAGGCCATGGACGCCAGGAAGCCTCAATACCCCAAAATCAGGGAACTCCTCTCCGCGCTGGTGGCCGAAGGCAATTTGGCCCTGCGGCGCAACAAATACGTTCGTGATCCATCTGTCACGGGAAAAACCGCCGCCACTGGACGCGCCGCCGCCGGAAAAACCGCCGGAAACACCGCCGCCACGGCCCAGGGCGGGAAGAGCGCCCCCGGCAAGCGTCAGCGGAAAAATCGCGGCGGGGACCCTCAAGCGCCCTCTCCGGGGCCGGCCGGGCAACGGAGCGGCATATTCTCCGCCCATCCAAACGGCTTCGGCTTCGTGGAAACGCCGGAGGTCTCGCAGGGGGTGATGATTCCCGCCAAGTACATCGGGGGCGCTCTTGACGGAGACCGCGTGCGCATCGAATCGCTGCCCTCCCGGGGCACGCGCCGTGAAGCGGGCCGCATCGTGGAGGTGCTGGAACGGCGGCGGAGCAGCATGCGGGGCGTATTGCAAAACCAGTATGGACAGTGGTGGCTGGCCCCGGTCAGCGAAAAGCTGCCCTTGATTTTCATTACCGGGGAAAGCCCGGGGGAAGGCTTGCCCCACCCTGTCGGCGAAGGCGCGCTGGCTGAAGTGGAAATCACCCATTATCCAGAGCATCATGACGAGGCGCCGGAAGGACGGATCGTCCGGATGTTTGGCGAGAAAGGACAATCCCTCCCGGCCGTGATCGATCATATCCTCCACGACCTTGACCTTTCCGAGGATTTTTCCCCCGCGGTCCGGGCCGAAATGAATTCCCTGGTAAAAAGCGAAAAGGCGGCCAAGGCGGGGAAGGGCAATAAGGATGCGCAGCCCAAGGAAAAAGGGCGGGAGGATTTGCGCCATCTGCCCTTCGTCACCATCGACGGCGAGGACGCCCGCGATTTCGACGATGCCGTTTGCCTGGAGACCCTGCCCGGTGGGGGACGCCGCCTGTGGGTGTCCATCGCCGACGTGGCGGACTACGTCAAACCCGGCACGGCGGTGGATGACGACGCCTACCGCAAAGGCACCTCGGTCTACCTTCCCCGGCGTGTGCTGCCCATGTTGCCGCGGCTGTTGTCGGACGACCTGTGCAGCCTCAAACCCAGGCAGCCGCGGAGGGTGCTGACCTGCGAAATGACCATCGGCCCCAAGGGGAAACGCACCGCATACCGCATCTATCAGGCCGTGATCGAAAGCAAGGCCCGGCTCACCTACAACGCGGTGCAACGATGGTTCGAGAAAGGGGAGAAGGGCGGGATCGCGGCGGGGTTGCTGGAAATGCTCACCGCCATGCGCGCGCTGGCCGCCCAGTTGCGGGAAAAGCGGGACGCCCGGGGAGCGGTGGGATTCGTCTTCCCGGAAATTCACATCGATCTGAACAAGCAGGGCGAACCCAAGGGGTTTCGGGAAACCTATTCCACCGAGGCCACCCGGCTGATCGAGCAGTTTATGCTGGAAGCCAACGAAACCGTCGCCGAACACTGTCAGGCCAAAGACTTGCGGGTGTTGTACCGGGTGCACGAACCGCCATCGAAGATCAAATTGGCGGCATTGGCCGAGACCCTCTGGAACTTCAACCTGGAGGCCGGGCAGGACAGCTTGTCCACGCCCCAGGGAATTTCCGCCCTGCTGGCCAAGATTGCGGATCATCCCCAGCGCGAAGAGGTGGAACTGACCATCCTCAAGGCCATGAACCAGGCGCAGTACCGTGCCCGCGACGAGGGGCATTTCGCCCTGGCCGCCGAACATTACTGTCATTTCACCTCACCCATCCGCCGCTATCCGGACCTGATCGTACACCGGGCGCTGAAGGCCTCCTTTGGCGGGAGGAAAAACCTCCCCGCCCTGGCCGCCGAAGCCGGCGCCGAACTCAGCTTCCGCGAGCGCACCGCGGCCGACGCCGAGTCGCGGGTGAAACGGTTGTACATGGTGGTGTTCATGGAGCCGAGGCTGGGGGAGTCTTTCGCAGCCACCGTCAACGGTGTGGGCGAACACGGTCTGTGGCTGCGCCTGCGCGAGTTTCCCGTCAACGGCCTGCTTCCCGCGGCCAGTCTCCCCGGCGGCCGACAGTTGGACCGGAAACGCGGCGCGCCGGTCTCCAGTGCGCGGGGCCGGAATTTCGCCATCGGCGACCGCCTGACGGTAACCCTGGCCCGGGCGGACCGCCTGGCCCAACAGTTGGATTTCGAATTCGTCAAGCTTGGATGGGAGGGGGAACAGGAACGGGTTTCCCTGGGGACGGGTAGTGTCGAAATTTGATTTCTGTCGTGCTGAGCGCAGCGAAGTACCTTCTTTCAAATCCCCCAGATCATCAAACAAATGAAGATGCTCCGCTTCGCAAGATACTTCGCTTCCCAAGATGCTCCGCTCCGCATGGCTTTCAGCTTATAAAACAAAACCCCGGGGAGTGGATCAAAGGTTTTTGGCCTTGATTCGCTCCAGCGCCCACAGGGTGTAGCGGCGCACCTTGGACGAGGGGTCGTTCCCGAGGGATTCCAGCAACTGCCGCCCTTCCTTGCTGGTCAATTTTTCCAGCGCCTTGACCACGTGGATGCGCACCTCCTCATCGGGGTCCTTGGCCGCCAAAACCAAACCGCGCAGGGCGGACAGGGAGGAGACCGAGGTGAGGAATTCCGCGGCCCGGCGCCTCACGGCCACGTCCTTGTTGGAAAGCCGGCGGATTTGGTATTCGGTATGCCCGCTGGATTCCAGCACCTCCATGATGAAGGGACGCAGGGAGGCGATTTCTTCCCGCAGCAAACCCGCCATGGCATGCCCCCCGGCCTCCCCCATGGCCTTGAACGCCGCGGTCAATTCCTCCCGCAGGGGCGGCCCGGCGTCCTTTAAATGCTCGAACAGGCGGGCCAGTTGTTCGCTGGAAATCTTGCGGGAGAGCGCGTTGACGATTTCATCGCGGAATGGATTGTCGTCCCGGGCCAGTCCCTCCACCAGGATATCCACCGCCGCCGGGGCCTGGGAATGGGCCAACCCTTCGATGATCGCGGTCTTGACCGAAGCCGGCTCGTCTGGGTCGGCCAGGCGGGACTCCATGGCGTCCAGCATGGGTTTGGAGGCGACCGTGCCCAGGGCGCGCGCGGCTTCTTCGCGGACACGGGCCACGGGGTCCCGCAAAATGGCGTAATCGTCTTCGGACCATTCCACCCCCTCGAATTCGGTCAAGGCCCAGATTCCGGCGATGCGCACATCCGGGTCCACGTCCTTGAGGATGTTTCGGATATGGCCGAAAAAACGATCGTCGCCGGTGGCGGGCAGGGCGGCGATTATCGATGCGCGGATGCGCGAGTCGGAGGTGCCCAGCATGGCTTCCACTTTTTTCAGCAGCAATTTGCGGGGATAATTGGCCAACACTCCCATGAACTCCCGCGCGTCCTCCCCGGGCAGCACCCACATGTTTTCCAGCACGGTTTGCAGGCAATAGGACAACTCCAGTTCGCCCAGCAACCGCACCGCCTCGATGCGCACGAACACCGGCAGGGCGCGCCAGGGCGTCCGGATGAGCGAGAGCAGCGGGGGCACGATCTGGGAAGGCGGGAAGCGTTTCAGGGTTTCGCGCACCTGCGGCCGGTACGGATTGTCCGGGTCGCGGAACAACGCCATCACGGGATCCAGCAAAAGCGGGCCGCCGGAGGCGGGCATTTCGGCCAACAACACCTCCATGGTGCGGGCATCCCCTACTCGCGCCTTGAGTTCGCCGGCCAACAGGTCAAGGGCATCCTGGCCGCCACGCCCGGCCACGCAGACCACGGTGGTGCGGTAGGCCTCGATGAAGTTGGCCTGTCCGGTATAAAACTGGAAGACGCGCCCCGCCAGCGCCGTGACCAGATGGGCCGGGGCGGCAGGGTGCTGGATCACCCTGGCGCACACCAGCAGCGCCGCCGGATTTTCCGTCTCGGCCAGGCACCCGGCGAGGTAGCCGTGAATGTTCACTTCACCGGCCTTTTCCAACAGCTTGAAATTCCGCTCCAATCCATCGCGATCCCCCAGGTCCACCTCCAGGCACAACCGCTGCAAGGTCCCGCAGCGGTCCAGAAATTCGGCCGCCAGCAAGCGCAACTCCAGGTTGTCATCGGAGAGGTATCCCAGCGCGAAGTTTTCATCGTCTTTCAGGCCGGTGCTCAATTGTTCCAGCACGTGCAACACTTCGGCTTCTCCCAGCCCTTCGGTTTCCAACTGGTAACGCTCGGCGAACTCCCCGTGCAGCCGTATTTTCGCCGATTGGCGCACCTCGAAAGTGGGGTCGCGCAAATAGGCTTCCATCAGATGCCCGTACAATCGGTCCCGCGCCTCGGAGTTTTCGGCGCGAAAGCGTTCGATGAGGGTTTTCCTGACCAGGGGGTGGGAATCGTGAAAGGCCTCCCACAGCGCGCGCAGGGATTTGGGGTCGTCGTCTCCGACCAGAATTTGCATGGCGAAAAACCGGGCTCCCCATTCCGGATCGCCGGCCAGTTCGCGCACCTGGTCCAACTTCTCCCGGAAGACCCAGCGGGCCTTGGCGCCATCGAAGGAATGCCCCAGGCCGGACATGGCGATGCGGCGGATGGTCAGCAGGTCTCCCGACCGGTCCAGCCAGCGGATCAAATCGCTGGCCAGGGCCGGAGCCTCCAGGGCGACCTTGAAACAGACGAACAGCCCCTCGCCGGGAGCATGGCGCAGCACCCGTCCCAGCATGCGGCGGCTCCGGGCCGCCTCCAGCCGGGCGATCCAGAGCTGGTCCACCCCGGTCAGCCGCACGACCTCCGGGCCGTGCTTTTCCGCCATTTTTTCGATTTGTCCCGAGCGGCGGATCAAGGCGCCGGGGGAGTAGCGTCCCCGGATCAATTCCTCCACCAGCCCGGGGTTGGCCAGCACCGCCCGCAGGCGCCGCGCGAACAGGATCCGCCGCAGGAAAATCGCCGCCGCGGCGAGCGCCAGCAACAACAAAACAGCGGCCGCGGCCGCCAGGATGACCGTTGGGGGGAATTGCCGCAGAAACTCCAGTTCTTTTTGCAGGGATTCGATGAATTGCACGGGAGACAGCCTTTATTGGGTTGAATATGGCCCCGATCGCCAACCGGCCCGCCGGGAAAAACTTTCCGCTCACCGAAAATTTCCGGCTTGCCACATGCGCGTCTTTTGCGCCGGGCGGCTGGCGATCGGGGCCATGGAGCATATCATTGTTTTGCTCTATCCGGCCAAATCCGTAACGGCGAAAATTCGAATCGGCTCGGTTTTCCCTTTCACCTGAACCGGTTTCCTGGCATCCAGCACGAAGCGATCTCCCAGCAGGCTCCTGGTTTCCTCGGTGATGATGACCTCCCCCGCCTTGGCGATCCCCTCCAACCTGGCCGCCACGTTCACGGTGTCCCCGATCACGGTGTAATCCATGCGCTGGGCGCTGCCCAGATTGCCGGCCACGAGGGGTCCGGTGTGCAGGCCGATTCCCACCCGGAGGTGTTTGGCGTTTCCCTGGAAGAATTTCCGTTTTTGCGAGGCGATCAATTTTTGAATGGAAACCGCCGCCCCGACGGCCCGGATGGCCTCCTCGTCGTCGGTGGCCAGGGGCACGCCCCAGGCCGCCATGATGGCATCCCCGATGAACTTGTCGATATACCCGCCGGTGTCGATGATGATCTCCACCGCTTCGGTGAAATACTCGTTGAGGATGGTAATGATTTCCGCCGGTTCCCGGCCCTCGGAGAAGGAGGTATAGCCCCGGATATCGGCAAACAGCACCGTGGCGATCTTGGTTTCGCCCCCGGGCTTGATCAGTTCGGGCTGGTCGATCAGGAGTTGCACGATATCTTTGGACAAATAGCGCCCGAACATGTCCTTGATCACCCGGCGTTCCTCCACCACCACCTCCACCTGGCCTTGCAGCTCTTTTTCGCGGGATTGGTCGGTGAACACCAGGGTCACGCCCCCCTCGTCTCCCGAGCCTTTCAGGGGCGATGCGTTGAGGGCGAAATCGATCTCGGCGTCTTCCCTTTTGAAAATCCCCTCGGCCCCCAGCATTTCCCGGCCGCGGCTCCGGGCGGAATCGATTCCGCGCATGATTTTCGGATCGATGGCGGTGCGCCAGATGCCCCGCAGGCTGCTCCCGATGTCCTCTTCCGCCAGCCTGAAGCGCTCCCCGGCCGCCTCGTTGAAATAGCGCAATTTTCCCTTGGCGTCCGTCGTCACCAGGAGATTGGTCATGGAGGCGAAAATATTCTGCTGGTAGCGCTCCAGGGCCTCGATCTTGGCCAAATATTCCTTCAACTCCTGAAACAGGCGGGCGTTATGCAGCAATCCACCGGCGAGTTGGGTGAAAGAGTCCAGGAAGGAAAAACGCTGGTGGCCGTAAAAATCGGGTTGGAGCGCGTTGAGCACCAGCACGCCGATCTTGGAGGTGGCGGTATAGAGGGGCAGGGCGATCCCGCTTTGCATCCCGTCTGCCAGCAATATGCCGCTGAAGGGGCTTGTTTTTCGTTCCAGCAACACCACCGCCTCCTCGCACTCCTGGATGAAGGAGACCCATTCCTCCCCCGCGCCGATGCGCTCCGGCGTGGGGTGACGG
Organism: SAR324 cluster bacterium; assembly: GCA_022573975.1. GTDB lineage: Bacteria > SAR324 > SAR324 > SAR324 > JACQKK01 > JACZSY01. The sequence goes on from JACZSY010000008.1 coordinate 37,101, forward strand.
CCCCGCCGGTAGACCCGCCGCAACTCGCTTTCCGGGCGGTCCGGATCGCCATGGAGGTACAGCGAGGCCAGGTCGGAATGGGTGATGTCGATGCTCTGTTCGACCAGCACCGAGACCAGTGTTTCAAAGTCGATTTCCCGGGAAAGCAGAGTGCCCGCCCTGACCAATTCGTTGAGCTCATTTCTGTTGCCGGCAAGCATGGCGTTCCGAAGGTTGGCGATGGTGCAGACGAATGACTTGTTTCGAGGAAAATTTACTGCCCTCATGGGGAAATTTGCAAGGGGCGGGGCGATTTATTTTTGCGGCAGGCCTGGAGTGGCGGAAAAAAAACTGGCTCCCCCACGATGTGCAACCTGGCGGATAACGGGCCGCGGATAGAACTGCGAACTGCTTTGGAACCGCCGATGAACGCCGATGGACGCGGATTTGAACTGCGAACAACGAACTGCTTTGGAACCACAGATGGACACAGATGAACGCGGATTTCTCCTGATTCCGTGAAGCTTATACCGGTTTGAGGGAAACAAGCTTATCTTTTGCCGTGATTGGTTTGCCATGGCCTGTTCGGAGAATACCACAGGGGCGGG
>JACZSY010000168.1 GCA_022573975.1 SAR324 cluster bacterium
TGAGAAAGGTCTCTCTTCCGCTACTGTCTACTACGATGATCTCTGCATCAACCCGGCTGGCGATTTGCTCGATGTCGAGCAACTGCACGGCGGTATCGGGATCGCCGCTGTTGCTGGCACGAACGTAGGCAAGCGCCACAATCGTGGGATCGTTCGCCGGCCCGCAAGACACGCCCGCAAACAGCGTGGAAGCGGCAAGGAGAGGCAAGACGCCCCGGGAGAAGATCTTCATGTTTCACATGGCGCCAGGGGAGGGAGACAACGACGCAAGTTTACCACGGTGCGGGCTGGACGCCGCTGGTCAGGGCGACTGCCCGGAGTTCATGGGCAGCTCCACGAGAGCGCGGCTGTAGGCGACACGCCCGGCAACGATGGTCAGCAGGGCCTCGGCACGCCGGAGGGCGTCGGGGCCGCCGGGCGGGGATAGGCCCCCCCCCCACAGGTCTTTCCGCATGTTTCACTGGGAGACCGGAGCGGAACGGCGGGAGAAAATTCGAACAGATAAGGAAGGGGGCGGAATGGAGGTGAAGGGAAGGTGAGGGGTCTTGCATCATGAAGCGCTTCGATTATGATTTCCCTCTTCTTCCACCAAGCTTAACAGATTGCGAACATCATAAGGTTTTCTGAACACCTTCACGATTCCCAAATCGGCCACGGTTTGCAAATCCTCCTGCACCGTGTTCCCGGTCACCACCACGATCCGGGCATTGGCATCGTGTTCCAGGATTTGACGGGTGGCTTCGATGCCATTCATTCCCGGCATTTTCAAATCCATGAACACCAGTTGGAAATCTTCTTGCCGGTAGGCTTCCACGGCGCTCCAGCCATCTTCACACAACCTGACCTGATGTCCTTCGGGGATCAGGAGGTCCATCATGCTTTCGGCGGCATTGATGTTGTCATCGACGATGAGGATGTTCATTGTACCGTTTCCAATGCGATCAGCCCTGAAAAACCGGCAACGTGACCGTGGCTCTGGCGCCCGCCGCATCTTTCCGGTTGATCAATCCAATGGATCTCCCGGAGGCCTCCAAAATTTTGCGGACGATGGCCAATCCCAATCCCACGCCGAAGGGTTTGGTGCTGAACAGCGGTTCGAACAGATGTTGAGACGCGTCTTCACTCAAACCACGCCCCGAGTCCGTGATGGAAAGGATCAGCCGGTCGTGGTCCACGCTGGTGGATACGGAGAGCCGCGAATTTTCATTGCCGTTTGCCATATCGAGTTCCATGGCCTGGCAGGCATTGTCGAGCAGATTCATCACCGCTCTGCGCATGCCTTCGGAGTCCAGCGAGACCATGATGTTTTCCGCATCCAGGTTCAAGGCGAGATGGATCTGGGGAGGAAGAGAATATTCCTGGAGAATAGTGTCCCACCATGGGTCGAACTGGAACACATGCGGTTCGGGTTCCTGAATCCTGGCGTATTCCAGCATATCCTCCACAATCGCCGTACACCGCTTCACGCTGCGGTCTATGCGTTCCATTGGGCGGTCCAAATCAATGGGCTGGCCGTCCAGCTTGAGGGAAATGAGATGCATTGAATTCTGGATGACGCTCAAGGGATTGCGGAGTTCATGGCTCACGCTGGCGGTCAACTGGCCAAGGGCGGCGAGACGTTCGTTGCGCAGCAAGGTGTCATGGGCTTTTCGCAACTGGTCCTCGGCCCGGGTGCGCTCGGCGGCCTCCCCCCGCAGTTGCTGGTTGGTGTCGTTGAGTTCCTGGGTGCGGTGTTGCACCTTCACTTCCAGTTGATCGCGGGCCTCCACCACGGCCTGTTCGGCGCGGATGCGTTCGGTCACCTCGTTCCGCAACCTGGAATTGACCCGCATCAATGAAAACCAATGCAAAGCAAACATGAACAAGGCGGAGACCAACACCGTCCCCCCGGCCGCCATCGACACCCTGAACACGGTCCAGTAGGGTTCGGGCTCGCCGTACCATTTGGCGTAGATCTTTTGGTAAGCTTCGGTGCTGATGAATTCCGGAATCACCGCGTTGAGCCGTTGCAACAGGTCCTGCCGCCCCTTGGTCACGGCGATGGCCCGCCTGAGCTCATGCAGGGGAGGGCCCACCTCCTTGATCTGCTCGGCGACCCGCCCCTGGCGCGCCACCTTCCACAGGATCGGCCGGGGAAAGGCCATCGCCTCCACGTTGCCCGAAAGCAGCGCGAACAGCGCCCCTTCCACGGTCAGGTAGGAGATAAGCGTAATTTCCTGGCGTTTTTCCAATAGCCTCACGGCGGCGTTGACCTTGACCACGGAAATCCTTTTTCCGGCCAGGTCCTCCAGCCCGTTGACGTCATGGGTGCCTTGGCGGACAAACAGGGAAATCGGATAGGTCTCCAGGGGAAGCGAGAAATCGAACAATTTTTCCCGGGCGGGCGTAATGCCGATGGTCGAGACCAGGTCCAATTTTCCGCTTTCCAGGTCGTCGATCAGAGGCTTTCCGCGTTGGTAAATCTTGTAGCGGACTTTAAACCCGGCGCGCTTGCCCAGTGCATCCAATAGGTTCACACCCAATCCAGTGGGCTTTCCCTCCGCATCCAGGAAGAAGAGGGGAGGAAAATTCCGCAGGACGCCGGCGGTCACCACCTCCTCAGCGTAAGCGGGGGCGCCATTGAGCGCCATTGTATTCAGCAACAGAGCCGCCATGAGCAGTACACGCGGAATCAGCCGGGTCTGATGGAGTACGGGAGCAAAAGAAAATAAAGGTTTCGGCATGTTTTTTTCGTATTTGCGTGTCTGGGATCACGCCACACATGGCGCTTTATTTTTTAACGCTCTGGGTTCGGAGGGTGTTCCGGGCGATTTGAAATATGGAGAAATTTTCATATTCCAACGGGAAGGGAGCTTCCCAACCGGCAACGGCAGGGGGGGAATGCAGACGGCAGGAGGAAAGCGGAAGGTTGACGGCTTGAAGGACCCTCACCAGGCGATTTCCCGGCGGTTCCTGAAAAACCCGCCGCTGGGGCCGTCATCGGGCAGCAGGGCGGCCCAGACCGGCGTGTCCGCGCCCTCCGCGGGGCTGTTGGGAGCGGCGCGCCCTCCCATCCCCGTGCGCACCCAGCCGGGGCACACGGCGTTGACCCGGATGCCCGTGCCGTCCAGTTCCCGGGCCAGGATGCGGGTCAGGGCGTTGAGTCCCACCTTGGAGACGCTGTAGGCGGAGCCGGGCCAGCCTTGCCGGCGGTAGCTTCCGTCTTCCACGTCCTGGACGAATTGGTTCATCAGGGCGATCAGCCCGCCGCGCTCCAGGCTGGGATCCATCAACAGCCGTTGCCGCTCACGGGAGAGGCAGGACAGGGCGCCTTGACCGCTGGACACCATCACGATCCGCGCCGGGCCGTCCATCAGGGGGCGCAGGGCGTCGGTGAGGTGCATGGCCCCGAAAAAATTGACGGCCAGCGTGTTCCGCGCCACGCCTGCGTTGAAGCCGTCCAGGGCGACGGCCGCGTTGTTGACCAGCGCATGGACCCGCCCCCATGCTTCCCGGGCGTGCCGGGCGAAGCGGGCGATGCTTTCGCCGTCGCCCACGTCCAGCGGGAAATAGGACACCTCCAGTCCTTCGCCCTGAAGCCTCCGCGCCGCCGCGGCGCCTTCGGCCTCCCGGCGCGCCGTGAGCGCAACCCGGAGGCCATGGCCGGCGAGCTGGCGGCAGATTTCCAGGCCGATGCCGCGATTGCCGCCGGTGACCACCACTGTCCGCAGGCCGGGGTGCGCCATCGATCCATTCCCAAATGAGGGGAGCGCTGGGGAGTTTCGGGAGAGTTTAAGCTTCCCCGCCCATCAGGGCAAGACCGGCCCCAGGCCCATGCATCTGTACCTCGGGCGTTTCATCATGATATGAGATGCCAACCGGCCCGCTTCACCGGCCGTCTCACAGGATGTTCAAAGGGAAACCGCATTCAAAGGGAAACCACCCATGAAATTCGGATTCACCGCCCCTCCGGTGGGGGCGCAAGGACTTGGCGACGCAGAGTTGTATCGCCAGGCGGTGGAAGACGCCTCCTACGGCCAGCAACTGGGATACGATTCCGTGTGGGTGCTGGAACACCATTTCACGCCGTATTTTCCCCATCCGGACCTGATGGTGATCCTCTCCCACCTGGCGGCGCACTGCCCCGGGCTGGGACTGGGCGCCGCGGTGATCGTGGTGCCCTGGCATCATCCCTTGCGCCTCGCCGAGCAGATCGCCATGCTGAGCCTGCTCTCCGGCGGCGACCTGTATCTGGGCCTGGGCCGGGGCACGGCCCGTTATGAATTCGAGCGGCTGGGGGTCGAGATGGAGCACACCCGGGACATTTTCCGCGAATCGGTGGAGATCATCCAAAAGAGTTTGTCGGGCCAGCCCTTTTCCTATGCGGGGCGGCATTTCTCGTTTCCCGAAACCCAGGTGCGCCCCATCGCCAACCCGGAGCGCGTCAAGCTGTTCGGGGCCATCGGCAGCCCAGCTTCGGCCCAGGTGATGGCCGAGTTGGGGCTGCCCGTGATTCACACCTCCAACTTTCCCGATCACCAAGCAGTGGAATTCCTGGCGACCTGGCAGGCCCGCGCCGGCGCCACCGACCAACAGGTGCGCGAGGCGGCGTTTCCCATGCACTTCAACCCGTGCATCGTGGCCCCCACCGACGGCGAGGCGCGCGAATTGGCGCATCGGTACACCGCGCGGTTCGCCAGCATTCAGATGGAGCACTACGAAACCCATGCCGACTATTGGAAGGACATCCCCGGCTACGAGGTGCACTCGCGTTTCTTCGCCAACCTGGCCCGGATGGTGGAGGATCGCGACTTCCGCGACAAGTATCTCAATACCCAACTGGTGGGCGCGCCGGAGACGGTGATCCGCCGCCTGGAGGTCCTGCGAAACACGGTGAAAATCGGCCACGCCATCTGCGCCCATGCCCAGTATGACATGGAGCAGGACTTGCGCCGGCGATCCATGAAGCTGTTCGCCGAGCAGGTGATCCCGCACTTCCGCAAGGATTCGGAGGCGGCGTAGGGCGCGGGGGGTGTGTCGTGCGACGGCGGGAGTTGTGGCGGCCGTGCCGAAAGGGGCTTCCAGCTGCCCCCCGGCTCCTGCCCCGCCGATCAATTGAAGATGGCCTTGAAGGAGAGCTTCCCCCAGGCCAGCGGCCTTTCGGTGAGGGGAATTTCGCGGTATACCTCAGAATTTCATGGCAATAGGCGCTGCAAGTCTCGGGCGTTTCCTCAGCTTCCAGTGCCCGCAGGCCCAAAAAGACCATCTCCGCATCGGCCGAATAGCGGGCGATTTCCTCCAGGGGGGCCAATTCGGGCCGTCTCAGGTACACCTCGATTTCCCCTTCGATGCGGCTGCGTTCACCCGCCCCGTTCGAGGCGGCCATCGGGGTGCTGGGCGTGGCGGCTTTCCTGGCGGGGGTGCACATGGCTGTCGCTGGGCCAGGGCCACCCGCCGAAACCGGTGCGCTGGTAGTCCTCGAAGGCCTGCATCAGTTCGGCGCGGGAATTCATCACGAAAGGCCCGTGCTGGGCCACCGGCTCGCCGATCGGCCGCCCCTGCAACAACAAAAGTTCGCTCTCTTCGGCGCCGTTTTGCAGCACCGCTTCGGCGCCGCCCCGCAGTTCCACCGCCGAGTTGGGCGGAATCGATTCTCCGCCGATTTGCAATGCCGTCCCCCGGAACCAATAGAGCGTGCGGTTGACTCCCTCTTTCACCGGCGGCAGCGCCCAACGCGCTTCGGGAGCCATCCTGAGGGTCCAGATCGCCACCTCCGAATCGGGGCGGGCGGCCCAGGATTTGGGTGGCGGCGAGGGCGGGGCGGCCCCGTCCAACCGGCCCGCGATGACGGTGACCCTCGTTTCGCGTCCCGCTTCATCCCGGGCGGAAACCGTTGGAATTTCCCGGTTCCACAACATCTTGAAATGAGGGGGCGCCAGTTTGTCCTCCCCCGGCAGGTTGAGCCAGATTTGAAACAGCTCCAGCGGGTTCGGGCCGTCGGAATCGAGCAGGGGAAACATCTCCGCGTGGACGATGCCCCGGCCGGCGGTCATCCATTGGACGTCTCCCTCGCCATAACGGGCCGTGGCGCCCAGCGAGTCCGAATGGTCGATCAATCCCACCCGGGCGACGGTCACCGTCTCGAACCCGCGATGGGGATGGCGCGGAAAGCCGGGCACCACCTCGCCATGGTACATGCGCCAGCCGTCCTTGCCCTCGAAATCCATGCCGAGGTTCCGCCCCGCCAGCGAGGCCGCGGGTCCCAGCTTGGCGTTGCCCTTGGGATAGGCGTCCTGATGATAGACGCAAAAGAGGAACGGGTCCGCGCATTCCCAGCGAACCCCCAGCGTTTTGATGTTCAGCACGGCTTCTTCTTTCATGGAATTTTTCACACGGTGCGGGGGAGAGGATGGGCCGGTGGAAAGGTTGGGATGTCTGGAAACCGGCGCACGATGCCGGTGGCCGCGCGTCTTGACCCTACCGGCTCCAGGCGGCCTTGGCAAAGGAAAGGCGCCCGCGGTTTTTCCAGCCGGCGCATTGCGGCCTGGCCGGGATGGCCCGGCAATTATCCCCTCCGGCCCCCTTTTCCGTACACGACGATTTGCGACCCTTCCGCGAAGACCACCGAATCGGGCGGCCTGCCGGACAGAAAGGCGAAGCGTTCCCCGTAAAGCCCCGCGCCATCGATGCTGACCGTGAACGTCTCGATGGGAAAAACGCGCCAATGGGGATGATGCACCCGATAGGTGAGCGTATCGCCGGCAGGGCCGGTTCCGACGCCCAGTTCGTGTTCCTTGAAAAAATGCTCCATCGAATTTTCAGGGGGCATGGTGGGTTGATTGCGGGCGCGCACCTTCAATGAAAGGCCGTGGCGGCCGTCTTTCAGGTGATATGCGGCTGCAATACCCCCTGCTTCCGCGGTGACCGCTTCGGTCATGACGGCCTTTTTGTAGGGTTCATGGTAAATCGTCCGGGCGATCCATGCCAGCAGCCGGGAAGGAACATGCTCGCGAACAAAGCATACGCCCCGCTCTCCCCGGTAGCGGACGTAGAATCGCAGATTCACCTCCGGGAAGTTGATGAAACCGGGCCACTTGACGCCCAGCACTTTCGTGTCCTTGAACTGGAAGGCCACCAGGCTCACATAGGGGCGTCCCTCGTAAAAATCCAGTTCGCATCCCGGAGGGAGCAACGGCTCCAAGACCCCTGGATCGGTGGCGTAATTCAACAGCAGGAGATGACGCCATCCGGCGGTCAGAAAGACCTTCCCCAGCCCAGGCGCGGCCAAATCGGTTTCCGGCATTGTTTCTCCTTCAGGCCTCTCATGGTGGAGTCTTCCCTTCCCCCCAGGATAGCAGGATTGGACGGCGCTTCATCGAAAATCTGTTGGTGCATTTGCTGGGAGGGAGGGTGGGGGAGGGTCGTGGGTGTGGAATGAAGGGGGAGTGGGCAGGGCCACGCCCGAAGCCTCACCCCGGCGGCAACTACCCGCCGACCCTCGACCATGCGGAGAGGGTAAAAGCATCGTGTTTACAACGATATAAGCAAGAAGTCACCCTTCCCCCGGTGATTTTTTACAGCCAAATGGGGAAGGGCAGGGGATGGGGATTCCCCCGTCAATCTTGCATAAATCTCCCGAACCCTCGGGAGGCGGAAGTCTACGGCGTCCCCGCCGGTCCACATGGAAGGTATGGCGAGGTTCTACCCCGCCGGGGATAGTGGCCGGGTTGGGGCGAGGTTCTACCCCGCCGGGGATAGTGGCCGGGTTGGGGCGAGGAAAGTTGTTGCGCCCCAGCCGGTGCATAACGAAGCCATCCGAGGGGTATGGGCACAGAGGGTGCGTCCTTGCGCCCGCTTCCGCTACCCCACCCTGCCGGGCAGGGGGTTGGCGTAGAACCATTGCTGGCAGGCGGCCACCCCGGCGCCGAAGTCCACCTTGACGCCCATGCGGCGCAGGGCCAGCTCGGTTCCGGCCAGCGTGGCCAGCACCTCCAGGTCGTTGATGTCGCCCAGGTGCCCGATGCGGAACACGCGGCCCTTGAGCGGCCCCAGGCCGTTGCCCAGGGAGAGATCCCAGTGGGTCTCGCTCTCCACCAGCAGCGCGTCGCCGTCGACGCCCTCGGGCAGCTTGACCGTGGTCAGCACGTTGGAGCGGGCGCCGGGTTGGGCCAGCACCTCCAGCCCCCAGGCGGCCACGGCGCGGCGCACGCCCTCGGCCATGCGGGCGTGCCGGGCGAAGACGTGCTCCAGCCCCTCCTCGCTCAGCATGTCGAGGGCCTCGCCCAGCCCCTGGAGCAGGTTGGTGGCGGGGGTGTAGGGGAAGTAGCCCTCGGCGTTCTTGGCCATCATCGGGCCCCAGTCGAAGTAGTGGCGGGGCGTCGTGGCCCGCTCCCGCGCGCGCAGCGCCTTCGCGCTCACGCAGAGGATGCCCAGCCCGGGGGGGAGCAGCAGCCCCTTCTGCGAGCAGGTGACCGCCACGTCCACGCCCCATTCGTCGAAGCGGAAGTCCAGGCAGCCCAGGCCGCTCACCGTGTCCACCAGCAACAATGCGGGATGCCCCGCGCGGTCCATCGCCTCGCGGATGGCGCCGATGTCGGTTGAGACCCCCGTGGAGGTCTCGTTGTGGATCGTCAGCACCGCCCGGATGGCCTGCCCCGTGTCGGCGGCCAGCCTCTCGTACACCACCTCCGGCGGGATCGTCGCCCCCCAATCCAGTTCCACCGCCTCCACCTCCAGGCCCTGGCTCCGCGCCGCCCGGGCGTATCCGGCGCTGAACTCGCCGATTTCGAAGGCCAGCACCTTGTCCCCCGGGGAGAGCGTGTTGACCAGGGAGGACTCCCAGGCCCCCGTGCCCGAGGAGGGGAAAATCAATGGGGTGCCGGTCTCGGTCTTGAACACCGCCTTGAGCTTGTCCAGCAGCGCCTTGGCGATCCCGGCGAACTCCAGGCCGCGGTGGTTGATGACGGGGCGGTCCATCGCTTTGAGCACCCGCAGGGGCACGTTGGAGGGACCGGGAATCTGAAGGAAATGTCGGCCTGGCATGGGCATCGCAAACGTAGGGGGGACGGAGCGCCGCCGGTCCGCCGGTCGTCTCCGGCGTGCCGCGGCAAGACAGCAAACGCTAGCACGGCCCCCGGGCCGCCTCAAGGGACCGGCCGGGATTAACCGTGGATTCCATGATGGATTTTGTGATAATTCGTAGCAATCGAATCCATGCGCCCTGTTGGGGGAGGGGGGCGAAACCCGTCTGGGCGGGTGCGGTACACACCCGTTATCAATCCGAGGAAACACCGTGTTGCTCAATGATCTGACCACCCGCGCCGTGCAATTGTTTGGCGATGAACCTGCCCTGGTAAACAACGATACGCGGATGACCTACCGCGAACTGGGCCTCCGGGTGCGTAAGCTGGCCGCCGGGCTGCAGAGCCTGGGCCTGGCGCCCCGGGAGCACGTGGCGATCCTTTCCAACAACAGTTTCCGCTATCTGGAGACTTATCTGGCCATTCCCGAGGCCGGGCTGGTACTCTCGCCGATCAATATTCGCCTGGCCCCGCCGGAGGTGGCGTTCATTCTCAACGATGGCGAAATCAGGGCGCTGCTGGTGGAAAGGGAATTTCTTCCCCTGGTGGAGGGAATCCGGGGCGAACTGCACAAGTTGCGGCACGTGGTGTTGATGGACGGTCCTGCCGGGGAGGGCGCTTCGGGGGACGGCGCTTCGGGGGACGGCGCTTGGGGGGCCGGCACATGGGGGAGCGG
>JACZSY010000169.1 GCA_022573975.1 SAR324 cluster bacterium
GCCCGGCCCCCGAAGCCTCACCCTCCCGGCCTTCGGCCCGGCGCCCGAATCCTCACCCTCCCGGCCTTCGGCCCGGCGCCCGAATCCTCACCCTCCCGGCCTTCGGCCTCCCTCCCTCTCCATCAAATGGAGAGGGAAAAAACGCCGTGTTATTAGTGATTAAGGCGAAGAAGCCACCCTTCCCCCGGAAATATTGAACAGCCCAATGGGGAAGGGTTGGGGATTGCCCGCAATACCCCCCCCCCCGGATAACACCGTGCGAAAAGTTTTCAACGGACTCGCGGCCGCCCTCCATGGAGAACCCTAAACCTTGACTTTTCAGGGTCCCGGTTCGAAAATGCGGACACTTTCTTGCCACATTGCATTGAAGCGGCGAGGGGTGGAGCCATGGGGCGCCACAACAAGGCCATCGGATCGATCCGGCGCCCGGAATTTCCTCCCCCGGTTTTGCAGGCAGGCCTGTCCCTTCCGGGAATCTTCCGGTCTCAAGCACCCGGAAGCAGAGGATTCAGGCCGCATTCATCCATTCCCTTCACGGAGATCACCCATGGCCGGCTTGGGCGCGGATTCAATCAGGGCGTTGGTATTCCTGGGGTTGGCCATCGTTATGTTCATCGTCTCCAAGATGGTCAAGGACCTCACCACGCCCTATAAAATCGACGAGGAGCTGGGAAAATCCAACCTTGCCGTTTCGATCAGCCTGGCGGGGTATCTGTTCGCCACCATGATGGTGCTGATGGCCGCCTTCTTCGGCAAGGACCATGATTTGTGGACGGACATCCAGAATTTCCTCATCTACGCCGTGCTCGGCATCGTGCTGCTCAACGTGGCGCGCTTCATCAACGATTACGTGATCCTGCGCAAGTTCTCCAACACCAAGGAACTGGTGGAGGACCGCAACGCGGGCACCGGAGCGGTGGAGTTCGGCACCTATCTGGCCTCCGGCCTGATCGTGGCGGGCTCCATCTATGGCGAAGGTGGAGGAATCCTCACCGCGCTGGCCTTTTTCGCCCTGGGTCAGCTGGCGCTGATTCTGTTTTCCTTCGTCTACGATTGGATCACCCCCTTCGACCTGCACCATGAAATCGAGCAGGACAACGTGGCCGCCGGCGTGGCCTTCGGCGGCACCTACATCGCCCTGGGGATCATCCTTTTCAACGGCCTGCTGGGGGATTTCACCGGGTGGGCCGGCAGCCTGGCGAATTTCGGAATCAACACGGCGGTGGCCTTCATCTTCCTGCCCCTGGTGCGGCTCACCCTGGACAAGGTGCTGCTGACGCGCATCGACCTCAACCAGGCCATCAGCCAGGACCGCAACATCGCGGTCAGCGTGGTGGAGATGGCCTTCGCCGTGTCCTTCGCCTTGATTCTGTTTTCCACCGTCGATTTCGACATCGCCTTTTAGCGCACAGAATCGCCGGGAGACGGAAACCCGGAAACCCATGCACAACCCAACCCTGGGCAGCCCCGGCGCCGGGGAACGCAACAATGGCTGAAGAAAAAACAAATTCCGATTCTCGGGACAAGAAGCCGAAGGGGAGTGGCGGGAGGAACAATGGGGGAGGGAATTCGAAACCCGCCTCCGGGCAGGACGACTCCCGCCGCATCTACCTCCGGGGCGCCATGGTGATGCTGGGGCTGGCGCTGGTGTCCTTTGTCACCGCCTCCGTCTTCGGCTCCTATTCCGGCGGCCCGCCCACGGTGCTGAAAATTCCGGCCGAAGAATTGCGCGGCGGAAAAATCGTGGGGAAAATCGAACCCACCCGCGATCATGCCTCTTTTCAGGTCGAGTTGAGGCACCCCATCAACTACACGCATCAATGGAGCCAGGTCACCGGAGAGGTTTTGGACGCCAATCAGAACATGCTCTTCGCCTTCGGGGAAGAACTGTGGGCCGGAATCGAGGAAAACAAGCTTTCTTTTTCGGCCAACTTCAACTTTCCCAAAAAAGACACCTACTACCTCAAGCTCAGCGTGGAAATGGCGCCGAATGCCAGCAACCCCCCGCCGCTCGAGGTGACCTATGGCCAGACGGCCGGCAGCGGCGTGATGTTCAACTGGCTGGGAGCGCTGGCCGTGATCGTTGGGGTTGGCCTGTGGCTGGTCAAGGGCGGGGGCGGAGGCGCGATCCTGTCCGGGTTTGGTTGGCTGACAGCCGCCCTGATGGTCTCCTGGCCCTTCCTGTTGGTGGGAGGCATCGTGTTTCTCTGCATATTTTTCGACGTGGATTGTTCCGATTAGGCCGAAGCATCGGCCGGCCTTGGATGCAGGCCCGTGGATAAGGTGAATCGAACGATTATCGGCCGGGGAAGCGCTCCGTCGCCCCCCGGCCCATCCCAGGAGCCGTCATGAGGGTCATTATCGTCATCGTCATCGTGTTCGCGGCATTGTTCGCGCTGACCTATTCCTGCTCCAGGGACGGCTACGGTTACATGGGCTATTACGGGTATTACCGCGGCCCGAGCTTTTTCTACTGGGGCGGCCCCAGTTATTACTACGGACCCAGCGTCCGCTCGGGAAGCCTGGGGGGACCGGGCGTTCGGGGCGGAGGATTCCGTGGAGGTAAATAACACGGAGGCAAATAACGCGGAGGCAAATAACACGGCCCAGCGGCCCATGAGGCGCGACGCGGCGGTTCTGCTGCTCTCGGTATTCGTGGTCGGATTGTGCACCATCGTCTACGAGCTGCTGATCGGCAGCATCTCCTCCTACCTGCTGGGCGACAGCATCACGCAGTTTTCCATCACCATCGGCCTGACCATGACGGCCATGGGGATCGGCACCCTGTTTTCCCGCAACATCCGGGGCAACCTGATCCTGTGGTTCATCGCCATCGAAATCGCGCTGGGTCTGGTGGGTGGCTTTTCGGTGCCCATCCTGTTCGCCGTCTATGCCGCCACGGATTTGTATTACCCGGCCATGATCACCCTCATCATGGCCGTGGGCATCCTCATCGGACTGGAAATTCCCCTGCTGACGCGGGTGATGGAAAACCAGTTCACCCTGCGCGACAATATTTCCAACGTGCTCTCCCTGGACTATTTCGGGGCCTTTGCGGCGACGCTGCTCTTTCCCTTCCTGCTGCTGCCCTTCCTGGGAATCTTCGCCAGTTCCATCGTCACCGGCGCGGCCAATCTGGCGGTGGGCGTGCTCAGCCTATGGTATTTCCGCTCGGCCCTGGGCCTGGAGAAGGGCCGGTGGCTGCTGTGGGCCATTTGCCTGGTGTCCGGGCTGCTGCTGGGCGCACTGGTATTCTCCCAGACCCTGATCGACGCCTGGGAAACCTCCGTCTATGACGACCGGGTGCTGCTTTCCCGGCAGTCGCGCTACCAGAAAATCGTGCTCACCCGCCACCGCGGCGACGTGCGGCTCTTCCTGGACGGCAGCCTCCAGTTCTCCTCCATCGACGAACACCGCTACCACGAGGCGCTGGTGCACGTTCCGCTGTCGTTGCTGGGCCAGCGCGAGCGGGTGCTGGTGCTGGGCGGGGGCGACGGGCTGGTGCTGCGCGAACTGCTGAAATACAAGGATATCGGGCGAATCGACCTGGTGGACCTGGATCCGGTGGTGGTGGAGATTTCCCGCGGCTTTCCCCCCCTGGTGAAGCTCAACGGCGGCAGCCTGGACGATCCCCGGGTCACGGTTCACGCCATGGACGCCTTCAAGTTCCTGGAGACCTCGGACGGGTTGTACGACGCCATCATCGCCGACCTGCCCGACCCCAAGAACCTCTCGCTGGCGCGGCTTTACAGCCGGGAGTTCTACGCCATGGCCAGGCGGCGGCTTTCCCGCCAGGGCATCCTGGTGACCCAGGCCACCTCCCCCTATTTCGCGCCCAAGGCCTTCTGGGCCATCCGCGCCACCCTGGAAGCTGCGGGGTTTCCGCATATCCGCCCCTATCATGCCTACGTCCCTTCCTTCGGGGACTGGGGATTCATCATGGCCTCCAACCGGCGCATCCAGCCCGGGAACATCCGCATCGCCGTGCCCACCCGCTACCTGAGCACCGAACTGGCCCGCGGCCTGTTCGTGTTTTCCAAGGACGACATCGAGGACGAGGTCAAGCCCAGCTCTTTGAACAACCCGGAAATCCTGCGCTACTACCTGGAAGGCTGGAAGCACTGGCAGTAGCCCCCCATCCACCCGCGACCCTGCATCGAAAGGAGCGCCATGAAATCGAACGCGCGTGCCCGGCCCATCGGGCCTGCATTGATTGGCCTCGTTGTGTTGGCTCTGCTTGCCGCGCTCCTGCTGGCCGGATGCGGCGATTCGGGAGCCAGCCTGGACAGCCTGAACATCCCCAACACGGAAGCGCGCTTCATCGAGGAGGCGGGCAAGGGCAATCTGGAAGCCGTGCGGCTATTCGTCGATGGCGGGATGAAAATCGCCGGCGTGGACTCCCCAGGGCAGAAGGCTTACGCGGCGGCGGTAGGCGGGAAGCGGCGCGGGGTGCTGGCCTATCTGCGCCAGGCGGGGGTGGTTTCCCCGGCCGAGGCGGCATTGCGGAGGAAAAATGTGGCTTACTCCGTGGAGGAATACCTCAAGCGGGCGGCATCCGGAGACGTGGAAACCGTCAGGCTGTTCCTGGCGGCGGGGATGAATCCCAACGCTCTGGCCATCGATGGCCGCTCCGCCCTCGGACTGGCCGAAAAGAGCCAACGGAACGATATGATGGCGGTGCTGAAGACCGCCGGGGCAACACTCAATCCGTTCGAAGGCCTTAAAAAACTGGGATTGAAGTTCGACCCGGAAACATTCCTAACCGTTGCCCAAAAAGGCGATCTGGAGGCGGTGAAATATTTCGTCCGGGCCGGCATGGTTCTGGACACCCAGGATCGCTCCGGGCTCACGGCGCTGGCCTGGGCGGTTCATGGCGATCATTTCGAGGTGGTAAAATTCCTGCTCTCAAGCGGGGCCAATCCGAACGGGAGGATTAAAATTTCCGGCGGGAGCATACGGACACGGAGGTCGTTGCCACCGGTTGTTGTTTCTAGTTGGAGTATCAACGTGGCCCTGCTGGAGGCCGCTTACCATGGAAATGAAAAATTGGCCCGGCTGCTAAGGGAAAACAAGGCCGTGTTCATGGGCCCGGAATTATTCATCGCGGTCCACCAGGGGCATTGGGACGTGATCAAGGCCATCCTTCCCCCAGGAATCTACCAAAAAACGCCAAAATCCCACCTTTACTGGTTCGCGCTTCGTACCAACAAAAAGCGGATTGCCGAGGAACTGGCCAAACTCGGGGCGCGTGAACATCCAAAGGATAAATTTCCGCGAAATCAGCGGGTAAGGGTTCAATGGATTTTCCACAACCTGAGGAAAAAGCAGGGCCGAATCCACCCCGAATATGCACGCCTGCTCGATGTGCTTTCCAAAACAAAATTCTGAGCCAAAGTGTTCAGCCCTGTGCGCCCCGCAGGCGGCATCGTGCCGGCCAGCGGGCTGTGGCGAACTTTGGGGAGGCCTACCGGATCGACCTCAGCCCGCGCCGGACCGCCCTGGCCGGCAGGGGAATGTACCCGTCCTTGATCCCCATCCGCTGCCCTGGCGGGAGAGCACCAGGGTGATGAATTCGCGTTCCATGGGGGGCTTGCTGTTTTGACCGGAACTCAAAGGATCACGCTCTTCAACATGAAATAGAAACCGATTGACAGGGTTGCGCCCGCGGGAATGGTAATCATCCAGCTTGTAACGATGACCTTCGCCACGGACAAGTCTATCGCTCCAAATCCCCTCGCCAGTCCTACACCGATCACGGCGCCGACCAGCGTATGGGTCGTCGATACAGGAAGACCCAGCGGCATGACAGACGCCATCAATATTACGATGGCCGCCGAGAACTCGGAAACAAACCCCCGGCTGGGCGTCAGCTCCGTGATGCGCTTTCCGACGGTTTCGATCACGCGCCAGCCCCACATTGCCAGTCCCGTTACAATCCCGGCGCCTCCCAGCGCCAGCATCCATGGGGGGACATCGGCCTGCAAGCCAATTTCACCGGTTGAGATGGCCTGATACGCGGCGGACATCGGACCAACGGCATTGGCCACATCGTTGGAGCCATGGGCGAAGGCGACAATGGATGCAGTCAAAATTTGCAGCCCCGCGAAAATACGCTCCACGGCCTGCATTTCCGAGTGTCCCGCCCGGTCAATGGATGAATCGGGCAAAACCTCAGCTCCAGTATCGCTCAGACGTTTGCCAACAGGACGAATCCTGCCGACCAGTTGTCTTGTAATCAGCATCCCGATAAAGGCCACTCCCAATGCGGCACAGGCAACAAAAAATAACACGCCGCTGTCACTGGGGTCCACCTTCAAGGTCTTCCAGAGCGGTTTGAGACCTTTAAACGCGACCACGCCCGCCAGCACCAAAAGCACCATAAAGGAAAGATATGGGGCGATTTTTTTTGCCGCGCTGACCGGATCCTCCTTGTGAAAAACACTTTTGAGCAGAAATTTGAACATTACAAACGCAACGATGCCAGAGAGCAGCGGAGACACGACCCAGCCCGCCGTGATCAGAGCCACTTTTCCCCAGGCGATATTTTCGACTCCGAGGGCCACGGCCCCAACTCCCACGACCGCGCCGACGATGGAATGTGTCGTGGAGACAGGCCATCCCCGGTAGGAGGCAAACATCAACCAGGTTCCAGCGGACATCAATGCTGCGATCATTGCCAAGGCCAGCAGCAAGGGGCCATCCTGGCCATAAATGGTCTGGAAAAACTCCGGATCGAACATCTTTTTCCGAACCGTTTCCGAAACATTGGCGCCGACCATGAAGGCTCCAAGGAACTCAAAAACCCCGGCAATAATGACAGCCTGCTTGAGTGTAAGCGCGCCGGAGCCAACCGAGGTGCCCATCGCGTTGGCGACGTCATTCGCCCCAATATTCCAGGCGGCATAAAACCCCACGACCACGACCAATGCCGTCAGATAAAATTGCAAATCGAACATTTCTACTTGTTGAGGGAGAGGGGATGGCTTTGATGAGACAACGCGCCTACAAATCCAATGTGGAGCGAATGGTATTTGCGAGGTTCTCCGACAAATTCGCCAGCTGGCCGAGTTGGCGCACCAGCCTTGTCCAGAGGTAGAAATCGCCGTAGGAGATGGAATCCTCAGCTGCGAATAATTTTTTTATCAGGGCCCGCTGAACGACATCTGCTTCATGTTCAAATTTGGCGACCTGGCGGACGAGATTGTTTACTTTCTCCGCTTCCGCGCCGCCAAATCCGGATTCCACCAAATCATTCAACTCTTCCACGATCAGTTTTACAGTTTTGAACGCCTGGAGGTTCTTGTCCCTGAAGGTAGCAAAATCCTCGGCAAGCTGAGGCACGAGCTTGAGGTTCTTGAAGGTCAGAACGACACAAACATCCTCAGCGGCGTCGGCGATTCTGTCCTGGATGGAGAGTATGTCCAATACCCGTTGCCTGTTCACGGACATGAACAGATGGCGCACCAATTTCTGCCGGATGTCGTCCTTGATTATGTCGGTTTGATGTTCGAGGTCCGAGACTTCCAGGGCCATTTCGCTGATGTCCACATCGCCGCCAGACATTGCTGAATCGAGAACATGCTCCATGCCCAAAACACACTTCGTTACCGAATCCATGTGAATTTGCAGCGAATGAAATGGAGATCGTCCCAGCAATCTGCCAATTGCGCTCATCTAAACACCTCCCAACGCGGTAGGTTCGTGTTGCCGCAAGGGAAAAAGCGGCTGTTCAGCCTTGTATCCTGACCACCAAGTCGGTCTCACGCAACCAAAGGCCACAGGGTCTATGCTTTTCCGGTTTCAGAGGGGTTACCGAATTTTACCCCATGTATTTTGAGTGTAATTGCCCTGATCGGTTGCCAACAGAGCACACACCTGGACATAGTTATCTGTTTACCATGATTTCCCAATGGAATCCACTTTGTGTTGGTGACGCAGGGCCGTGCAGGGCTATCCCCGCCAAAAATCTCATCCATACATTTCCAGGGTTCCGATCTGCTGGGATTACCGTCCGTGGTGAGGGCGATGCCTGGGTCATCACCTCGTTGTTTCCGGCGCCGCGTACCGGAAACCTTTGCGCGATCACGCCATCGGAACGGCCCGCCAGCAACGAGATATCCCCCCAAAAAAAGGCGATCGGGGTCACCCGCGTTCCGGGGGGCGCCAGCCCCGTGTTTCCGGTCAGGGTGGGTTCGGTTTTGTCCGCAATATCCCACGGCGAGGATCATGGCCGATCCCCTTCCGGTGATCGGCGCCGTGTTGAGGCGATCCAGCAACAGGCGCAGTTTCCGCCCGCGCATCGCGGCCGGTTGGAGATGCGAGGATTGCGTGCCCGATGCCGCGGAATCGGATTCCATGCGCCACGAATTCCGCACCCATCGAATGACAGGACTATGACAGAGGCGCATGCCAGAGGAGTATGCCAGGGAACGGCCTATGGCGTTTCACGGCCGGAGAAGATGGGGCCGTTTTTGTAGAAGGCCCTGAACCGCTCGGAACGGATCGGGTGATGGGCGATGGCTTTCAGCTTTTTGCCCCGTAGCGGCCCCTCCACGGCTTCTCCGCTGAGCCACCGCCACAGGCTGCCTGTCTCCTTGTCCCGCAGCAGCGGAACACCGCGCGGGTCCACCCGCGCCGAGCGGGAAAAGGTCAATGTCCGCCCTCCCACCTCCCGATGCCAGGCGATGGCGGTGCGCTGGAGCTGCGAGTAATACACCAGCAGCGCCACGCCGTTGAAGCGGTCGTTCACGATGGGTTGCCGCGCCAGCCGATCCAGGGGATAGAGTTTTCCCTTCAAGCGCACGACCACATTGAGCCCCAGGTTCCTGGTGGATTCCATCCCCAGGTAGAACCCCATGGTCGGCCCGCTGCGCCGCCCCGGCAGCACCAGCGTGTGGGGATAGCTCTTCTTCCAGGCCTCCCAGGTGGTGACGGTGGAAGGGATGAATTTCAGCCGCGTGCCTTTCAGGGGACCATGGAAAGCCTCCCCCGTGGCGCTGACCCAGAGGGAGCCGGTCTGGTGGTCGTACATCACGAAGGACTCGTGATAGAGCATCCCCTGGTGACCGAATCTGAGCACCCTGCCCTCCACTTCCCGCCGGTACACGACGGAGGTTTGGCAGATGGGTCACCAGGTAATGGCGATGGGGATGCCGTCGATGGTGTCGTTGCCCAGTTCATGGTTGCCCATCACCGTGATCGGGTAGGCCCTCGCTTCGGGGCCATGCGCGATCCCGATCACCGCATCGCGGGGCAGGATCGCCCCCGCCTCCCTGGCGGCCGCCACGGTGAGCATCTTCGGGTTATTGAATACCGGAAAGGTGTCCCGCCGGATGCCTTCCATGCCGAAACCCCAGGCCGGAGGGAAGCTTCCCGCCAGCAGGAACCACACCAGCGCATGCAGCACAGCGCCCCGGCCAAAATCCCATCGAATCATCTCGCCGCCTCCAGGTGCGGGGGAAAAACCGTATCCCCCAGGACAAGGGTACCATTCCCCTGTTCCCCATGGCCATCCCGCCAGTGGGCCAAAGCCGCGGCCACCCAGGGCGGCCGCGAAGCCGTTGATAATTTTTGATGCCTATTCCTTTAGCTCCGCAAAATTTTTTTGCATTGGAAGGCGGGGATGGGGTTTTCCACGCGGCACCTCACCCCGCCCCGGCCACAAAAACCGTGGCCGGGTCTGCCCCTCTCCGCGGTGATTTTGAACGGCCCGGAGGGGCGTTCTTATGATATATTGTTG
>JACZSY010000170.1 GCA_022573975.1 SAR324 cluster bacterium
CCGATAAAAGCAAACTGCCTTATCCGCGGATTACGCAGATTGCGCGGATTTGAACTGCGAACCGTACCTCACCCCCTGGCCCCCTCTCCAAAAGAGAGGGGGAAAGTCTCTTGTAAAGACGTAAAGAACTGGGAACTGCAAAAGGCTCTCGCGGAGGCGCGAAGGCCGCAAAGAACTGCGAACAGCCAACTGCTTTGGAACCGCCGATGAACGCAGGTGGAATTTTGTATCGGGAAAGAGATTTGGGCGCGAAAGATTGAGGTGGAACGTATGATGGGCCGCGTTTTAAATCCGTGTTTACCGGTGTTTACCGGTGTTTTATTTGTTTTTGGCCGTGGCGGGACGAAACCCGGCGCAACCGCCCGGGAGTGCGGGGGCCAAGTCGCCGTCAGTTCATCTTATCCTTGCCACCGGGGGGGGTGAAACCTTTCAGGATGCGATTCCACCGCTCTTCCTCGTTGATTCCTTCCTCCAGCTCCGCTCCCGCTGCCGCCTCGGCTTCGGGGTCAAGCTTGGATTTTTCCAGCACATGGTTGGCGACGAATATGGGCGATGGCGCCCGCAAGGCCAGGGCGATGGCGTCGGAAGGCCGGGAATCCACCGAAAAAGATTGATCCTTCACCTGGAAATAGACCCGGGCGAAATAGGTGTTGTCCACCAGGTCAACCACCTCCACCCGGTTGACCATTCCGTTCACGGCCGTGATGGTGTTGCTCAACAGGTCATGGGTCATGGGCCGGGGGGATTCGATGTCCTCCATCTTCATGGCGATGGCGTGGGCTTCGAAGATGCCGATCCAGATCGGCAGGAGGACGCCGGTATCTGCCTGGAGGATCACGATGGGTGAGTTGGTGTTGGGGTCCAACACCAGGCGATGCACCTTCATTTCGGTAAAATCACTGGGATCCACTTGGTGTTTCCCTTCCCACTAGAGATTGATGACGAAGGGCGACAATGGTCACGGGCACCAATTCGCCGGGTTCCGCGCTCCGCCTGGGAATCGTCACCGGCTTGTTGCCGCGCGTTCGGCCGGTCACCGCCCCTGTTTCCCGGGGATGCGGTCCTTCCACCAGGACTTCCTGTCTGGTGCCGATCAACGCTTCGCTCCGTTCCTTGCGGATCACCTCGTGAAGCTCGAAGAGCCTGGCCAGCCGCTCGGCGCGCACCCCTTCGGGAACTTGGTGGCGATAGTCCGCGGCGGGCGTATCGGAGCGGGGAGAAAATTTGAATGCGAAGAGATGGTCGAACCTCACCTGCCGCATCAGGGACAGGGTGTCCTCGAAATCCTGGTCGGTTTCCCCGGGGAAGCCGACGATGATATCGGTGGACAGGGCCATGGCAGGCACTTTTTCCCGGATCATGGTCACTTTGTCCAGGTAGGATTCGATGGTGTGGTTGCGCCGCATGGCTTTCAGGATGCGGTTGGAGCCCGACTGCACCGGAAGGTGGATGTATTCGCAGAGCTTTGGCAAACGGGCGTGGGCGGCCGCCAGCTCCTCTCCAAAATCCTTCGGGTGAGGGGAGGTGTAGCGGATTCTGGCCAGCCCTCCAATCCCGTTGAGTTGCTCCAGTAAATCCACAAAACGGGCCGATCCCGTTTTGTATGAGTTTACGTTTTGGCCCAACAGCGTGATTTCCCGGGCGCCGTTATCCACCAGCGCCTGGGCTTCGGCCAGGATGTTATCGGGCTCCCGGCTCACCTCCCGGCCACGGGTATAAGGTACAACGCAGAAAGTGCAGTAATTGTTGCATCCCTTGGTAATCGCCAGACAGGCCTTGACCGATTGGGCGGCTTTGGGGAGGCTTGCCGCGTCCAGCCGGAAATCGGGAATAAAATTGTCCACTTTCCGCTTGCGGTCGTGCCAGGCGGTGCGCACCACTCTGTTCCCGCCGGCCACCTCGCGCAGCATTTCAGGCAGTTCGAACAGGTTGTCGGTGCCGAACACCATGTCCACCGATCGCACGCGTTTCAGGATTTCATCGCCCCGTTGTTGGGAGACGCACCCCCCCACCCCGATCACAACGTCAGGCCGAGAGCGTTTGATCTCCCCCAGGGAGCCCAGCAGGCTGTAGACCTTGTGCTCGGATTTTTCCCGGATGGCGCAGGTGTTCACCAGGATCAGGTCCGCATCCCGCGGAGACTCCACGGGGAGGTAATTTTCCCCGCGCAATTGCTCCAGCATCTTGGCCGAATCGTAATCGTTCATCTGGCAGCCGAAGGTCTTGATGTAGACACTCTTGGGCTGGCTTCGATTGGTGGCGCTTGCGCCGGTCTTTGGGTCGGCTGTCGGTTTCATGGAAAAATTAAAGCAACCCTTTGCGTGCGTTCCTGAGGTGAGTTTTTCCCGATGTGGCGGCCCTGCCCGGCTTTAGAAAAAATCACCCGTCCTTCCTCGGTGAAACAGAAAATGGCCAGCGTTTTATTTCAACACTTTCCCCCGCCAATCTCAATGGAAAAATGACCCGCGCGTGGTTGCGCCGGACGCGGAAGGGTCGTGCAAGGCCGGCCTCCATCGGAGCGAAAGCGATGCGGGAATGGGCGAAATATCTGGCGGCTCAACCCTCGGAAAGGTTTCTGGCTTTTTTCTTCTTGAGTTTCATGGGCGATTGAATTCTCTGGCACCCGCCGCAAATCCTCTGAAACAGGTACCGGGAAGGCTTTTTCCGCAGCAGCGTATAGTGATTGTTGATCAGCAATGGAAGGTAAGGCAAGCTGCCGCGGAGTTGGATTTCGAGCGCGTTCACCGAGCGGTTGCGGCGGGATTTTTTCCCCGCTTTGGCGGCGTTTGGAGGGTTGCCTGGCGCCGCCTCCGAATTTTCCAGCCCCGCGAGCCAGAGATTCTGCAACGATCCGTCCTCGAGGTCCACCACCTCCAGCACCATGTCCGTTTTCCAGATTTTCGACGCCTGCTGAAACTGGTCCGCCGGAAAAGTAATGATGGTGAGAGGCAGATTGATGGTGCGGTTCATATGCGCCTGAATCCGGTCCGCGATGTCCCGCAGCCAGGGGTGGTTCAAAACGCCCAGGCTCAGTTCTTCGGGTTTGTTGTCATATTTCACCCATTCCTGCCGGGCATGGCGAGAGTTCCAGCGGAGGACATTGAGGCCGGAACGAAACTTTCTCGGCAATAGCGGATCCATGAATCCCCGGGAGGCCGAAAAGCGCCGCTCTCCGATTGCCTTGGCGATATCTCTCCGGTTGAGGGCCATGGAAATGGCCTGCCGGTTTTCCACTGTCAACCGTTTAATCATGGCGGGAGAAAACCGCAGCACGATTTGCTGCCCGCCGTGAACCAATCCCCAAGGCCCAAGGACATCGTCATTCAGGTTTTTCAGGCGTGTTTCGAAAGTGGTGCTCTCCAGCAACAGCCCATCCAGCCTTTCGGAGAGATATTCGCCCCACATCTCCCCGGCATCCCGGAATGCAAGCAGCACGAACGGTTTCCCCCGTCTGGTGGCCGGACCGGTCATGAAATAGGAAAGGGGACTGGCCCTGAGGCCGGGCCCTTTTCCGCTGAGGTCGAAAGCGATTCCCTTGGGCCAGCTTCGGCAGTCCGGGAATGCGGGGGGCTCGGCGGTGGGATCGGGGTTCGGAGCCATCAGGTAGGGAAGGTTGCGGCTTTGGATCATCCGCGTGGCCAGAAAAGGAATGGAGGCCGCCAACAGGGCGCGGGCCGATCCGGCCGCCGGCCTTCGCGCTGTTCCATTCAACAGCACCCCCGAGCGGTTTTTCCAGGATTGGAGCAGCGAGGGGGAGATGACGGACCCGGCCTTGCTCCGCTTCCCGGTTTCCGCGGCCACACGCCGCCCCCAAAGGCGTCTGGTGCTCAGCCTGAATTCCAAAGGATCGTTGGGAGTGGCGTTTTTGCCGGCCGGTTTCCTGGCAACAAAAAACCAAGGTAAATTTCGCCATTTCCTGGGGTATCGCCCCACATCGTAGGCCAGCCTGAGCACGCGCAAATCGCGTTGGGAGGGTTCATCGCTGGGACACATGGCCGGATAGGGATGATGGATGCCCAGACGGAAGGGTTCCGGGCTTTTGGGTTTGCGCCGCTTCCGCGCCGCCTCCGTCTCCAGCACCAAATCGCCGGCCACCAACAACAGGATCAGCAGCGCGAGCAGTTTACCGGGCAATGAAAGTTTCACGGCGTCCTTGCGGATAACAGGGGGAAGTCATGGGGCCAGAGCGGACCTCCCCGGCGAGTCGGATTGGAGCGTACAATACACCAAATGAAAGGGATTCACGAACAAATAACAAGCATTATAATGCCATTCGCCGCAACGCGGCGGATTTTCTCCGTGCGGATGAAATTTTCGGTTTGTGTCAGGGAATCGGGATCGCGGAACCCGGGGGGCTTGTTTTAACCTGTTCAAACGGCAATTTAAAAATCTTGCAGGGCGCCACCCGTGCTTCCGCCGCCTACTCGATTACCTTGGGCACCTTGAAATGGCCGTTTTCCAGGTGGGCGCTGAAGGAATCGGGGGAGACGCCGGACGCCACCACATTGTCTTCACGAAGCGCGTCCGCCGGTTCCGGGGAATGATCGCGCATTTCCGGCAGGATTGCCTGGTCGATCTTTCTGAAGTAAGCCAGGATGTCCTCGAATTGCTTCACCATTTCCTGTTTTTCCGGCTGGCTCAAATCCAGGGCCGCCAGTTCGCTGATTTTCTCGATGTCGGCCAGGGTAATGATTGGCTTGGGCATGGGGGCCTTGTGTCGGGGAGGCGGGGGATTTTCTCTGGGAGGAGTGAACGGTCTTGGCGCAAAAGCAGCCAGGGTTCAGAATTCGGGCCTATCAATCGCCGCGGGCGGCATGGAAAGTCCCAGATAAAAATATCAACGCGGCCCCGGGGGAATTCGCCGGCCGTTTCCGGCCTGGCCGGGGCGATTGGGGCTCAGAAGGGAATATCGTCTTCCAGATAGGGTTGCTCCCCTTCCGGTGCTGGCGCCTGGCCGGAATCCTGCGCGGGGCCTGGGTCCGAGGGTGGATAGGCTCCATATCCGCCCTGCCCCTGCCGGTCGCCGCCGCCCTGTTGCCCATCGCCCTGTTGCCCATCGCCCTGTTGCCGCTCCAGCAATTGGATGGTGGTGGCCACGATCTCGGTTTTAAAGTGCTTGACGTTCTGGTTGTCTACCCAATTTGAAGTTTGCAGGCGCCCCTCCACGTAGACCAACTTGCCTTTGCGGAGGTAATTCGCCGAAAATTCAGCCAGCCAACCCCAGACGACAATGTTGTGCCAATCGGTCTTTTCCTGGCGGTTGCCTTGCTTGTCCTTCCAATAGTCGTTGGTGGCCATGGTGAAAGAGACGACCTGGCTGCCCGACTTGGTAACGCGGTTTTCCGGGTCCTGCCCCAGCCGGCCGATCAGCATGGCCTTGTTCAAATTGCTCATATGGAACCCCCATCGGTGTGAAAGGAGGGTGGGCCTGGTGGAAAAACCGCGGACTCCCGGCGATTTTTCCGGTTCGATAGACGCGCCTCCGGCTTGCTGTTGAAAGCCGGAGATGGCCGGGAACGGGACTTTGATGGCGCCAGACCGATCACGGCGCGGTGTTGGAAAATGGGGCCGATCCGGTTTCGCGCCTGGCCCTGTTCAGTTTCTTGCCAGCGCGCCCAGAGCCATTTTCAGCCGGTCCTCGAAGGAAACATCCTCCCCGGACATGTTTCGCACCACCGGAACCACATCCTTTTCCGGAAAGCCCAGATTTGTCAAGGCGGAGATCAAATCGCCGGCCCCGCCCCGGCCGTCCGGCGGCGCGGGTTCCACCGAACCGAGCCGGTCGGCCAGCTCGATGCAAAGGCGGCTGGCGGTTTTCTTGCCCACGCCGGGAATGGTGGTCAGCAACACCGCATCCTGCCGCACGATCGCCTGGCGCAGTTCTTCGGGCCCGAAGGCGGACATCACCGCCAGGGCCAGCTTGGGTCCCACACCGGAGGCCTTGAGCAGCATCTCGAACAGCGATTTTCCTTCCGCCGTGGCGAATCCGTAGAGGGACAGTTCGTTGTCCCGCACCACCGTGACCGTGAACAATCGCAACGGGGCTTCGGAACCGAACTGCTCGGCCAGCAGCGGCAGCGGCAGGTAGACCTGGTACCCCACGCCGCCGGAGGTGAGCAGCACCACCCCGTGCTCCATGCGGTGCAGCACGGTGCCCTCCAGGTACCCGATCATGTGGCCACCTCCAGCCTCGACGCCGCGGCGTGGGTGAGTGCGATGGCCAGGGCGTCGGCCTCGTCTTCCTGGCAGGCCGCGTTCCGGCGTCCCAGCAGCATGCCCACCATTTGCTGCACCTGTGACTTGTCCGCCCGCCCGCCACCGACCACCGCCAGCTTGACCTGGGTGGGGGTGTATTCATGAAGGGGCAGGCCGCGCTTGGCGATTTCACAGAGGATCACCCCCCGGGCATGGCCCAGCACCAGGGCCGAGTGGGCGTTGCGGGCGGTGAAGATGCGCTCGATGGCGCAGTGATCGGGCGTGTGTTCCGCCAACACCGCTTCGAGGCCCCGGGAAAGGCGGAGCAGCCGCTCGGAGAGCGGGGCCGAGCCGCCGAGGCGCAAGGCGCCGCTGGCCAGGTAATGGTATTGATTGGCTTCCCGGCGCAGCAGCCCCCATCCGGTGATGCGGCTGCCGGGGTCGATTCCGAGAACGATCATGGGCCTCCCTGCCCGGTTCGGGGTGCTTGAAGGATTCAGGCCATTTCCATCAGGACGGCCTCGTCGATGTCGAAATTGGAGAACACATTCTGCACGTCGTCATCGTCCTCCAATACTTCCAGGAAGGTAATGATTTTTTCCGCGTCCTCCCGGTTGTCGATGACCACCCGGGTCTGGGGCAGCCGCTGCAAGTCCGCCGAGGCAAGGGCCACGTCCTTTTGTTCCAGGAAGGTCTTGACCGCCTCGAAGGATTCCAGCGAACTGATGACCAGGAAATGATCGCCCTGGTCCTCCAGGTCCTCTGCGCCGGCCTCGAGGATATAATCGGTCAGCGTTTCCTCGTCGATGGTTTCCTTGGAGACCAGCAGGGTTCCCTTGCGGTCGAACATGTACTGCACCGAATTGGTGGCTCCCATGTTGCCGTTGTACTTTTGGAAGGCAAAGCGCAGGGAGGCCACCGTGCGGTTGCGGTTGTCGGTGAGGGTTTCGATCACCACCGCCACGTTGTTGGGCCCGTATCCCTCGTAGATCACTTCCTCGTAATCCGCGCCGTCCGCGTCTCCGGCGCCCTTGGTGATGGCCCGTTTGATGGTGTCGTTGGGCATGTTCTGGGCGCGGGCGCTGTTCACCGCCAGCCGCAGCCGCGGGTTGGCCTCCAGGTCGTCCCCGCCCTGCTTGGCGGCCACGGTGATCTCACGGATCAACTTGGTGAAAATCTTCCCGCGCTTGGCGTCCACGGCCGCCTTCTTGTGCTTGATGCTGCTCCACTTGCTGTGGCCCGACATGGCGTCCTCTTGCTGGTTTTTCGGGATGGGGGCGAGACCCATCCCGGTTTGACGATTTTACGATGTGACCAAGTTACTATTCATTTTTGGCCCCGGCACGATCCTCCCTATCAGATCGTAAGCATGCGCTTCGGTAATTTCAACCCAGTGAAATTCCCCCGCCGTGGCCTGTCCTTCGTTGATGTAGGTCACGCCGTCCACCTCCGGCCCCTGGAAGGCCGTGCGCCCTTGCAGCAGCAAGGGGGTTTCCTCACTGGGCCCTTCCACCAGCACCGGCAGGACGCTCCCGATCCGCCTCCCGTTGTTGAACCCGGTCACCAGTTGCTGGGCCTCCAGCAGCGCCTTGCGCCGCCGCCGTTTTTCCTTGTTGGGAATGGGATCGCCGAAGCGGGCCGACTTGATGTTGTCCTCGTGGGAATAGGAGAACACCCCCACGTGGTCGAACCAGCCCTCCCGCACGAAGGCCAGCAGCCGCTCGAAGTCGGCCTCGGTCTCGCTGGGAAATCCGGTGATGAAGGTGGTGCGCAGCGCCAGTTGGGGAATGGCGGCTTTCATTTCCTCCAGCTTGGCGCGGATTTTCTTTTCTGTGATGCGGCGGTTCATGTCGCGCAAGACGGAATCGGAGATGTGCTGGAAGGGCATGTCCAGATAGGGCACGATATGCGTCGCGCCGGCCAGGGCGTCCAGGGCGCCGGGCGTGAAGGTGTTGGGATAGGCGTAGAAGATGCGCACCCAGAACTCGCCCTCCACCGCGTCCACCGCCCGCAGCAGCGTTTCCAGGTTGGGGCCGTCCGCCAGGTCGATGCCGTAGGAGGAGGTGTCCTGGGAGATCAGGTTGATCTCGCGCACGCCGCGCGCCACGTGCCCGCGCACCTCGGCCACCACGTCTTCCACCCGGCGGCTGGAAAAATAGCCCCGCAGCGAGGGAATGTTGCAAAAGGAACACATGTTGGAGCAGCCCTCGGCCACTTTTACGTAGACATAGGGCGCCGGGGTGGTCTGGATGCGCTCCAGTTTTTCGAAATGCGCGTAATGGGGTTTGTCCAGCAGCCGCACCAATGGGCCTTCGTGGCCGTTGTACAGGTCGTCCAGCAGGCGGGGAATGTCCTGGAAATTGCTGGAGCCCAGCAGGCCGTCCAGTTCCGGGATTTCCTCCAGCAGGGTTTCCCGGTAGCGCTCGCTCATGCACCCCGCGCAGACCAGCTTCTCGCAGACCCCCTCGGTCTTGAAATCGCTCAGGGCCAGCAGCCGCTCGATGCCCTCCTCCGTCGCGGCGGTGAGGAAGGCGCAGGTGTTGACCACGATCACCTCCGCGGCGGCCGGGTCGTCGCTGAAGCCGTACCCCTCCGCCCGCAGGGCCGCCAGCATGATCTCCGAGTCCACCCGGTTTTTGGCGCAGCCCAGGGTTTCCATGTACACGCGCTTGGTCATGGCATGATCTTACACGATTTCAAGCGGGAATGGATACGGATGGGTGGGGATTCAACTGCAACCGCTTTGGCCACGGATGAACACGGATTCAACAGTCAACTGCATGAAAATCCGCCGAAGAACGCCGATAGGAAATAATGGAGGCCAAACCGGTTTGAGGGAAAGGGAAAACGGCACAGCGCATCAATCCTTCAATAATGCGTTGAACCGTTCAACGCTCAGTCCGGCTTGAGATATGATTTTTCGCAGCATGCCCAATCTGAGGGATCGGTGATTTGGCACGACAGTTTGCGCGAACGGATCGTCCCGGCGCATGATGATATGGCTGCCTTTTTGGTGTTTTGTGTAAAAACCTGCTTTCTCCAATGCCCGGACACATTCCCGCCCTGAAACAATTGGCAGGCGGGTCATACCGCAATTAATTCAGCACCGAACCTCTCTTCGGGAACTGGCAATCCATCCATTTCCAGAGCCTCGATATAGGCCTCGATGGCCTCCTTGATATTGTCGACCGCCTCATCCCGATTTTCTCCCTGGCTCACGCAACCAGGAAGACTGGGGCATTCGACAACCCATCCGCCATCCGATTCCGGGTATAACAATACCTGTCTCATTATTTCCTCGAAAGGATTGGGGTGAAGTCCGGGTTGCCCGCGGTTATCCCTGGTAAGAAACTCTATGCTCGTTCTCCGAGTCCACCCGGTTTTTGGCGCAGCCCAGGGTTTCCATGTACACGCGCTTGGTCATGCCATCAGCTTACCCGGATTTATCCACAGATTACACAGTTTGCGCAGATTAAA
>JACZSY010000388.1 GCA_022573975.1 SAR324 cluster bacterium
GCCGAACCCGCCAGGGCCGCGGCTGGTATCGGCCAGAGTGTCCGCCGCCTCCACCCGTACGGGTTCCAGGCGGCGCACCAGCATTTGGGCGATGCGCGACCCGATCATGGCTTCGGCCTCGGCTCGGCCTCCATCCGCCGCCTCCCCCAGATACCGCAGCACAACCCGGATGCGGCCCCGGTAATCCGCATCGATCACGCCCACGCTGTTGGCGAGCATGAAGTCGGTTTTGACCATACTGGAACGGGGCACCACTTCGCAATAAGTCCCGGGGGGCGGCTCCACCGAAATGCCAGTGTCGAAGGAGAACACCCGTGGGCGCAACATTTCCACCGCCATGGCCGTCAGGTCCAACCCGGCGTCGCCAGGATGGCCCCGGCCGGGCAGGGGCATCTCCTCGAAATGGCGCTTGACCTTCAACAGGGGAGGCAGGGCGTCCCGTTCCTCCGCAGGCATCATATCTTCAACTTTGCTCCCATGGCCCCGCCGGGGTATGTGGCTTACCCGGCGGGATGACCGGTATGAAACCGGGTTACAGGTTCAACGCCACCACCGTGGCGCCATCGCCGCCCTCTCCCCGCTGCCCGGGGCGGAAGGCGGTGACGTAGGGGCTTTCCACCAGCCGCTCGCGCAACCCCAGCTTCAGACGGCCAGTGCCGTGGCCGTGAATGATCAGCAGGGGCGAAACATGCTTCATCGTGCACAGGTCCATGAAGCGTTCCGCCGCTTCCAGCGCATCCTCCAGGCGGAACCCCCGCAGGTCCAGCGTATTGTCTTCCGTGGGGAAGGCAAAGGGAATTCCGCTTTGGCGGTCTTCCGCGGGAGCCTTGGCGCCACCATGAATGACCCCGCCAGTGACCCGGGATTCGCCGCGCCCCCCTCTTTTTTCCCTTCCTTCCCTCCCTGAGGCGCCACCGCGCCGCGCGTCGTTGGCGGGCAGGCCCTCCAATTCTTCCCGGGTCACCTCCATGGTCACCGCCCCCAAGCGCACCCGGGCCCGCGCGCCCCCATCCAGCACCGTCTCCACCACGCCGGGTTGTTCCAGCCCGGTCAGCCATACCTGGGCGCCGGGAGCCATGGTGGGCGCAAGAGTTTCCCTGGGCCGGGGTTCCGGCGGGGGCGCCCGCCGTTCCGCGTCCCGCTCCAGCATGGCCAATTGTTCCCGCGCCTTGCCCGCCATGGGCAGGGAGTTGGCCTGTTGCAGCGTGCGGATCACGGCGGCGATGCGTTTGCGCACGTTGCGCAATTCCCGGCCAATGGCGCCGTGTTCCTGGCGGCGCAGGGAGCGTTCCCGGCCCTCCAGCGCATTTTTTTCCCGGCCCAGGGCCTCCTGGCTGGAATTGAGACGCGATTCACGCCGGCCGAGGGCCTCCTCGGCGCGGTCCAAGGCCGACTGGGCGGCCTGGTAATTGACCAGCATGGCGTCCAGGGCCGCGGGCTGTTCCCCCAGGGCGTTTTCCGCCCGGCTCACCAGCGCATCGGGCAGGCCATGGCGCCTGGCGATGTGCATGGCGAAGCTGGCGCCGGGCAGCCCAATCTGAAGACGGAAGGTTGGCCGCAATCGCGCCGGATCGAACGCCATGGAGGCATTGGTGATGTCCGCACGGCGCGCGGCCAGTTCCTTCAATTCCACGAAATGCGTCGTGACCAGCGTGGTGGCCCCCTTTTCCAGCATCGACTCCAGCACCGCCTCGCCCAGCGCGGCGCCCTGGGCCGGTTCGGTGCCGGTGAGCAATTCGTCCAGCAGCATCAGGGTGTCCGGTCCCACCCGCGGCAGCCACCGGGCCAGGTTCTCGATCTGGGCGGAAAAGGTGGACAGGGAAGCCGTGAGGCTTTGTTGATCGCCGATGTCCGCCCGGATGGCCCCAAAACGGTCCACGCGGGAACCGGCGCGCGCGGGCACGTGCATGCCATGAACGGTCAGCAGGGCGCACAAACCGGTGGTTTTCAGCATCACGGTCTTCCCGCCGGTATTGGCCCCCGAAATCACCATGCAGCGCGTAGTTTCGCCCAGGGAAATGTCGTTGCGCACCACCGTGTTGCCTGCCGCCGTGTTCTTTACCACCATGGTGTGCCCCACCGTGTTGCGGTTTTGGGGGGAAGGATCGGAAGGCCCGCCCTGTTGGGATTGGGTTTTTTGCGCCGCCAAATCCAGCAGCATCAGGGGGTGGGCCACCCCTTTCAGGGAGATCACCCCCTCCTGCTCCACAGTGGGGGCGCTGCCCTGATACGCTTCGCTGAGGATGGCCTGGGCGTGGATCAGGTCAACCTCTCCGATCCAATCCAGGTTGGCGCGCAGTTCCATCGAGGCCGCTCCCACCGAGGCCGACAGTTCCCGCAGAACCCGCTCGATTTCCAGTTCCAGCTCCTTTTCCGCCACGGCGAGGGCGTTGGTTTGCTCCACCAGTTCCCTGGGTTCGATGTACAAGGTGGCCCCGCTGGCGGAAACATCGTGCACGATCCCCGTGAGATGTCCCTTGAAATCGGCCTTGACGGGCAAAACATAACGCCGCCCCCGCACGGAGAAAACCGTATCCTGGAACGCGGGCGCGAGTTTTGGATCGCGCAGAAAGGCTTCCAGCTTGCGGTGAATCGCCTCCCGCCTCCCGGTCACCGCATTCCGCTGGCGGGCCACCTCCGGAAACGCATTTTCGTTCAAACCGCCAGAGGGCAGCAGGGCGGCCCCCAGACGCTCCACCAAGTCCCTCAGCGGAACCAGGCCGCCGGCCAGCTCCGCCAGCCCGGGGGCATCGGGCAGAGCCTTCAAATC
>JACZSY010000171.1 GCA_022573975.1 SAR324 cluster bacterium
CGCTTTTTTCGAGGTGATCACAGGCCTTTGAGGAGGGGGGTGCTTCCACTGTGCGGGGCGCTGTGGTTTTTCTTCCAGCAATGGTAATTTTCCGTGATTGGAATCGTTCCGGCAGCCCTGTGATTTTCTCCAATGGTTTTGCCTTAGGCGGTGTTCATCCCTCCGCCCCCCTGACGAATTTTTTGAAAAATTTGGATCGAAACTTTTGCTGGAGTCATTTTATCAATATATAACAGCAGTTTGATAATCAATATAAATTTCATCGAAGCTTTACAATACTGCCGGCCATGCCGGGGGCGGGGTGCTGGGCATGCGGAGTTGTTATATTTCACAGCCCCGGACCCGGCGGAGGTCAAAAAATCACAAGTCCTCCAGCAATTGTATCACATCCCCCATCATCCACAGAGACCCCGCGGCCACGAGCGGGCGCCGCGGAGTTTCCGAGGCCCGCAGCAGGGCCGTCCTGGGGGTCTCGGCTTCTTCGAGAGGCGGTGATTCCTTCCCCGGAGGCAACAACGCGGACAGGAAAGCGTGCAGGGTCTCCCGCTGGGGCGCGCGGACGTTTTGGGGGGCGAGCGTGATGATCCGCCTGGCTCCGGCCAGCAGGCGCTTGAGGGAGGGCTCGAGCGCGCTCACCAGCTTGTCCTTTTGCAGGGAAATCAGCAGTGTGTATTGCCGAATGTTCCAGTGCGCCAACTGATCGCAAAGGGCCTGGATCGCATCGGGGTTATGTCCGCCATCCAGCACCACTGTGTCCAATGCCGCAGGCATCGTGGTTTCCGGCATCGTGGTTTCCGGCAGCGCCGCCGCCGGCTTCGCCCCATTCACCGTGCTCCCCTCCGTGGTCCCCTCCGTGCTCCCCTCCCCGCCGGAAATTCTTTGATGATGTCTTAGATCGAGGCGTCCGGGCAGCTTGGTGTTCAGCACCGTGGCCAGCCGGGCGGACAAGGCCTCCCCCTCCGCGGAGCCCAACAGGTGTTCCGCCGCGGTCAAGGCGTTGGCCGCGCAGATCAGGCGGGGCCCGGTGACCAGGGACGCATCCAGCAACGGCGGACGCCCCCGCGCCGGCCCATGGGGCAGGGGTGGTGTTTTCCCGTCGGCCAGGGGTGGTGTTTGCCCATCGGCCGGGGATAGGGACAGCGATGGCCCATGGGGCAAAAGCAGGGCCGGTTGATGAGGGAGGGTTCTGTCCACCGCGATCCGGAAGCGGGAGGTCTCCAGCACCGTGCTGTGGGACGCCTCGATTTGCCGCGCCATCCAGCTTTCCAGGCCGGGGGGTTGGCCGGCCAGAACAGTGGGAACCCCGGCCTGAACGATTCCCAGCTTGTTCCCGGCTATGGATTTCAGGTCTTCGCCCAGCAGATGCTGGTGGTCCAGCCCGATCCGTGTCAGCACGGCCAAATTTTTCGGGACGATGTTGGTGGCGTCGGAAAGCCCCCCCAGACCGGTTTCCAACACCACCCATTCCAAACCGTCCTCCCGGAAGGCCTCCAGCGCGATCAGGGTCAGCAGATCGAAGAAGGAAAAATGAAAATCCGCCGAGTGCGTGTCCGCCAGGTCCAGCACCCGGTGGCCGGCCTTCGCGAACAGGGCCTCGGCCACCAGCGCGCCCCGCAGCACGATCCGTTCGCGGATGTCCGCCACGTGGGGGGAGGTGTACAGACCGGTGGCCAGCCCCGCTCGATCCAGCAGGCGCGCGATCATGGCGGCGGTCATTCCCTTGCCATTGGTGCCGGCCACGTGCACCACCGAAAAGGCCCGCTCCGGATGGCCGAGCGCCCCGGCCATCCGTTTCACCCCGGCCAGTTTTTCCGGGCCGCGGCTCCGCGGAAAAGGTTCCAGCCGCTCATATCCCTTCAACCGCTGCAAAAAAGCCCCATAGGAATCGGTGGTTGAAGCCATGAGCGTCGTCAATAAAAAGGGTGATGATGGACGTTGGGCGCTGGCGCGATGCTTTTCACGATTTATTATTAATGCAATGATAGGTTGAAGCCAACCGCGCCGGGTGGTCGAATTCCTTCGCAGAGAACAGATCGATTTTTTTGGTGGAGTCCCTTGCATGAATTTTTCAAGGCCGGGCTGGTTGGGCAGATACCTTAAAATTCGCAAGGAACACCCCTTTTCGGATCATCTTCCTTCCAAGGGGGTGAAGGTGGTGGAGGATGCGGGACACCATCACCTGCTGGACGAGGCAGTGTATTATTTTTTGCAGCCCACCGGTTTGCTTTACGGCTTCCCCATCTCCCCGCCTTTTCCGGATTTGGAATTTCCGGAAAAGGAATTCATGAATTCCAAAGATACGGCCCACCTGATTTTTCTTGAATCCCTGTTCGCCTGCCTCGTGGCCGACAGGGCTTATTTGTTGGATGGCCTTGTGGACGAACCGGACCATTTCGCCGAAGCCGTCGCCACCGCCATCGAATTTTTTTCGGGATTGGCCAAGCACCGCCAAAAGCGGGAACGGCCATTGCCATGGGGAAGATGGTGGAAGGGAAACACCCAGCCCGGCAGGATGTTCGAAAAGGAAATCGGGCGCCGCATCGGCGGGGTCAAGGACTTTTTCCAGCTCCCCGGCTTTCACCACAACGCTTTCCTCTTCCTTGACATTTATTCCTGCCTGCTTTGGCAGCGGAAAATTCTGATGGATCCCGATTCCAGGGAGGCATATCTTTCGGAACTGCGGACAACACAGGTGGAGGAGCGCCGGCAATTGATTCGCCTGATGATCGCCGCGGCGATTTCCGGCGGGGGCATCGGCCGGGCCGAACGCAAACTGATCGAATGGTTCCTGGGATCCTCCAGGCTTCCCCGGGCCGACTGCGCGATTTTGCGAAAAGAAATGAAAAATGGGCTGCGCATCGAGGATGTCCAAATCGGGGAAACCCCCTGGCTGGTGCGCAGGTTTTTTTTGGAAGCGGTGATGATGACCATGCTCATCGACCGGGACCTTTCGGCCTCGGAAGAACATTTCCTGACCCAGGTGGTGGAGTTGCTGGGGCTGTGGGAGGACGAATTGCAGCAGGGGATGATGGCCCTGGAGGTGTTTCTGCTGCAAAAGGAGGATTCGCTCCAAATTCTCAAAGACCGGAGTTTTGTTTTCAACCTGGGTGAAAACCTGAGAGAGCGGGCCTCCCTGGTGGTGCGGAAAAACATGAAGCGCGTGGTCAACGAAATTCATGAGACCCAGGACCTTTACAACCTGCTCATCAAATCCACGAAAACCGGCCTGTCCAGCGAAGAAAAAGAACGGGTCAAGAGCCAGCTTTCGGATATTTTAAAGACCATACCCGCCCTGGCCATTTTCGCATTGCCAGGCGGGGCGATCCTGCTTCCGATATTGATCAAATTGCTGCCTTTCAACCTGCTGCCTTCCTCCTTCGAGGATTGATCCCGGCGCCGCGGCCGGATTGGAGCACCGGCCAACGGCCATGAGGCCGCCCCAGCCAACGCCCGGGCCGCGGAAATGGCCGGAGAACCCCCCGTCCCGCCCCCCGGAGCGGAAATCGCCGCGGAACCCGGCCCCCCGATCCCTCGCCTCCGGCCCGCCCATCATGGAAAAACACCCGCTTTCCGACCTGAGTTTCTTCCGTTTTCCAGCGCTTACCTCCGAGGTGGTCTGGAATATCGTGCTGTTGTTCGCTTTGTTGGGGTTGACGGTGGTGGTGACGGTCATTTTGCACCGCCGTTTGGGAAGCTGGACGCGGGTGCGCGCCCGGCGCCAGGCTGTGCACCGTTTTTCCAGCGAGCGTGGCATGCCCGATGCCATGCGCGGAGTGCTGGAACAGTTGATTGAATTGGCGGATGTGGCGACCGAGTTCGAGCTGATGGGCAACGCGCGGGTTTACGAGGAGACGGTGGCCCGGCTGCTGGCCCGCCGCCCGGATGCGGCGGAATTTCATGGGGAGCAGTTGCAAAAAATCCGCCGCGCTCTCCACCTCAATGTGATGAATCCGGAACTGGAGCTGGTCTCGACCCGGCAATTGCTGCAAGACCTGCCCGTTCGCATCCTGATCGGCTCGGGAGTTGGAGGGCGCGGCGGGGAGCGGCTGGACCTGTATTGTTCCGTGTTCAAGATCACCGAGGAGGTGCTGATCTTCGACCTGGAGCGGCGAACAGAGGTGTTGCGCCTGGTGAGGGCCAATCCGGAAGCCCTGCTGGTTTTCTGGCGTCCGGAGGATGGGGAAACGGTGTTCCGTATTTTCCTGGAGCCGATCGAGGGCGAAGGTCTCACCCTGTTCCGCGCCGCCCATGTCTTCCGGGAGGATACATTGGCCCAACGCGCCGCATTCCGCCTCACCACGGACATTCCCCTCCGCTACGGCTATCTGGAGGCCAGGGCCGTGCTTTCGCGCCGGGGAGGGAAAAAGGATGCCGGAAAATCCCGGACGGGGGAAGGCCGGTTGGTGGATCTGGGGTATGGAGGCGCTTCCCTGGAACTTCCCCAACTGCTGCCCCCCGGAGGATTCGCCCAGTTGAATTTCGAACTGAACGGCCGGCCGATGGAGGTGATGTTCGAGGTGCTGGCCGTCATGGAAAACGAGGAGGGAAATTTTTTGATCCGGGGGCGGTTTCCCGCCCACACCGATGAAGGAGACCGGAGGCTGCGGAAATATTTGTTGCGGGAGCAGACCAAGCGCCTGCGGGAAAATGAGATGCTCACCATCCGCACGGGCAGTTGAGCGGCGTTGGAGGGCCGCATGGAAGGCCCGCCTTCGCGCGCCTTTCCCCAGGCCCACCCGTTCATTCATTCGCGTCGCCAACAACGCCGTTTGCACTTTTCTCCCCCCGGTTGTTTTACGGAGTTGCCGTGTTATACACAGGTTGCCGCTATCGGCATTCGATCCATTGGCCTTCGATCCATTGGCGCCTCACCGGGAGAACGAGATGATGAACGCATCCGGATTTACCCTCTACGATATGCTGCTCCGCAACGCTTTGGTCCACGCGGGGCGCACCGCCCTGGTGCATGAGGAGGATTCCCTGACCTTCGCCGGACTGCTGGCCAGGGTGGACGCGCTGGCCGCCGGGTTGGCCGGGATCGGGATTTCCCAGGGAGACCGGATTTGCATCCTGGCCCAGAATCATATGGCCTACCTGGAATTGTACGGGGCCTGCGCCAAGCTGGGCGCGATGGCCTATCCCATCAACTGGCGGTTGACCGGGGAGGAAATCGGCCGGGTGCTGGAAAGGGCCAAGCCGGCCATGATGCTGGTGGATGAATTCTCCCTCGAACAAATCGGCGACTGGCCCGCCACCAGGAAGGACATCAAACTTTGGTACCGGATCGGCGGAAAAGGCGCCGGAAAAGACGCCGGAAAAGACACCGGGGGCTTGGCGCCCCTGGACGGACTGTATGCCAGCCAGGCGGAGGCGGAGGCCCTCGAGGCGGCGGATGTGGACCCCGGCGATGCTTTTTGCGTCATTTCCACCGCGGCGGTGGATGTGATCCCCCGGGGCGCCGTGCTGACCCATGCCAACATCCTCTCCTCCAACGTGCAGACCATGGCCCTGATGGGCGTGAACGAGGCGGACTGCAACCTGGTGGCCCTGCCCCTGTATCACATCGCCGCCCTGGGGATGTGCCTGGCCGTGATGCACGCGGGCGGGTGCAACGTGATCATGACCCGCTTCGACCCCGAGCGGGCGGTGGCGTTGATCGACCGGCACAAGGTGACCCACATCTCGGACTTCCCCCCCGTGCTGGCCACCCTGCTCGACGCGGCCGAAAAAGCCGGCAGCGCGCTGGAGTCCCTGCGGATGGTCTCCGGTCTGGACGCCCCGGACACCATCGCCCGGCTGCATCGCGCCACCGGGGCCAAATTCTGGACCGGCTTCGGGCAATCGGAAACCACCGGCTTCGTCACGCTTCAGCCGGTGGAGGAACGGCCCGGCGCCGCCGGCCGGCCGGCTCCCCTCTGCCGCATCCGGCTGGTGGACGATTTCGAGCGCGAGGTGCCGGTGGGAACGCCGGGGGAAATCCTGGTCAAAGGGCCCGTGGTGTTCGCCGGATACTACGATCAGCCGGAGGTCAACGCGCACAACTTCCGGGGCGGCTGGCACCACACCGGCGACGTGGGGCGGTTCGACGAGGACGGGTACCTCCATTACGTCAAGCGCAAGCCCGAAAAGGAGTTGATCAAACCCGGCGGGGAAAACGTGTACCCGGCGGAAGTGGAAGCGGTGATCATGGAAATGGAGGGGGTCGCCGCCGTCTCGGTTTTCGGCGTCCCCGATGCGAAATGGGGCGAGGCCATCCGGGCCGTGGTGGAGGGCTCCGGGGGAACACCCGGGGGGGCTTCCCTCACCGGACAGGCGGTGATGGACCACGTGGGAAGCCGCATCGCGAGCTACAAGAAGCCCAAAACGGTGGTGTTCACCGAATCCCTGCCCACCGGAGAGGATGGCGCCATCGACCGCGAGGCGGTCAAGGCGCGGTGGGGTGAGTAGGGCGGGCGGCGGTGGGGTGAGCAGAGCGGGCGGCGGGGTGACGGAACCGGACGAGGCGCTGTTGGGGTGAATCAGCGCTTCGGGGATGGGGGAATGCGTCTCAGCTCATTCCTTCCAGCATGATCGTCTCTTCGCGGCGGGGGCCGGTGGAAACGAGCATCAGGGGCACCCCGCACAGTTCGGAGATCCGTTCCAGGTAGGCCCGCGTGTTGGCGGGCAGGTCCTCATATCGGGAGATGCCCCGGATCGTCGTGTTCCATCCCGGCATTTCCTCGTAGACCGGCGTGAGGCGGTCCGGATAGCTCCCCATCCAGTGGGGAATGCGGTCGTAGGTGTTTCCTTCCTCGTCTTTGTACCCCACGGCGATTTTCAGGGTTTCCAGGGAATCCAGCACGTCCAGCTTCATCACGGCCATGGCTGTCATTCCGTTCAGCCGCACCGACTCGCGCACCAGCACCGCATCGAACCAGCCGCAACGCCGCACCCGGCCGGTGGTGGCGCCGATTTCCTGGCCGCGCTTTTGCAGGAACTCCCCGATCGCCGTGCCGGCCAGTTCGGTGGGAAAAGGGCCTTCCCCCACGCGGGTGGTGTAGGCCTTGGCGATGCCGATCACCTTGGTGATGTGGGTGGGGCCGATGCCGCACCCGGTGCAGGCCCCTCCGGCGGTGGTGGAGGAGGACGTGACGTAGGGATAGGTGCCATGGTCCACGTCCAGACCCGTGCCCTGGGCGCCCTCGAAGAGCACGGTCTTGCCGGCATCCAGCGCGTCGTTGAGCAGGGCCGGGGTGTCGCAGAGGTAGGGTTCCACCCTGGCGTAAAGGGAGCGGAAGCGCTCGTAGACCTCGTCCAGCACGAAGGGCTTTTCCTCGGAGCGAAAATGATTGCGGAGCAAAAAGTTCTTTTCCTCCAAAATCTGCTCCAGGCGCACACGGAAGGGTTTTTCCATGCGGGGGTTGAAATCGCTGAAGCGCACCCCCCGGCGGGCCATCTTGTCCTCGTAGGCCGGGCCGATCCCCCTGCCGGTGGTGCCGATTTTTCCGGGGCCCCGCAGCGCTTCGCGAAATTGGTCGAAGGCCTTGTGATAGGGCATCACCACATTGGCCGCGTCGCTGACCTTGAGGTTGTCCTCCACCCGCACCCCGGCTTTCCGCAACTGGGCCACCTCGTCCAGCAGCGCCGCCGGATCGACCACCACGCCGTTTCCCAGCACGGCGATCTTATTCTCCCAGAACACGCCCGATGGGATCAAATGCACCACAAAAGTCTTGTCCTCGAACATGACCGTATGCCCGGCGTTGTTTCCGCCCTGAAAACGGGCCACAATGTCTGCCTGTTGGGTGAGAAGATCGACCACTTTTCCTTTGCCTTCATCTCCCCACTGCGCTCCGACGACGACGATCCCTGGCATCACTTGGTCTCCGTTGGACCGGTTGAAGAGTTTCCCAAAACGGGGTAAGGCGGTAATAAGATTTTGCAACCGGATACGATATGGAATCCGCGCCGGAATGTCAACGCCGTCTGCCCCGCCACCTCCCGGCGCGGAAACGACACACCGGCCAAGCCCCCAGCAAACCGCCCCCCGGCAGGGATGGGAGA
The DNA here is from genome assembly GCA_022573975.1 of SAR324 cluster bacterium. GTDB lineage: Bacteria > SAR324 > SAR324 > SAR324 > JACQKK01 > JACZSY01. The sequence continues at coordinate 8,044 of JACZSY010000171.1, forward strand.
AGAACGGAGTATTTTGCATATGACTGAAAAATTTAAGGAAATCGGCGTGGTGGAGGGGTTTTACGGCAGGGTCTGGACACAATCCGAACGGGAGACCTTCATCGAATCGATGATCCCCTTCGGGTTGAACACCTTCCTCCATGCCCCCAAGCACGAGCCCGCGCTGGGATCGAGGCTGCTGGAGCCACTGGAGGCCGGGGAAAAAAAACGCCTCAAAGCCCTCGCCGTATTTTGCGCCAGGCGAAAGATCGCCTGCTGGGTGGGACTGCACATGGAAGCCCCGTTCAATCCGGCCCGCCCGGAGCACCTGGAACAGGCCGCCGCCAAGGTGGCCCAACTGGCCGAATTGGGGGTGGGTGGTTTCGCCGTGCTCTTCGACGACCTCCCCCCGGCGGGCCATGCGACGGGCCAGGACGGCGAGGGTGGCAAGGACAGCCAGGACGCCAAGCGCGGAGACCCCTTCGGCGGGTCCCTGGCCGCCGCCCATGCCCATACCTTCAACACCCTGCGGGAAGCCAAACGCAAGGGGCGGCGCAAGCTGGAATGGCTGCTCTGCCCCAGCCGTTACACGCTCGACCCCGCGCTGGAGCGGGTCCATGGCCGCCTGGAACCCGATTATCTCAAACGGCTGCACGCGGAGATTCCCAAAGAGGTGCCCTGGTTGTGGACCGGCCCCCAGGTCTGCTCGCCCACCATCACTCCGGTGGACCGCCATGCTTATCTAGGCGCGGCCGGCGCCCTGGAAGACGGCCGGCCCCTGGTGTTGTGGGACAATTATCCGGTCAACGACGCGGCCATGACCACCTGGCTGCATCTGGATCCGTTGGGGGGGCGCGCGCCGAACCTGCACGGGAGCGTGCGGGGATACCTCTTCAATCCCCTGCTGCAACCGGTGTTGGGAGCGGTGCCTGGGGCCACTTGCCTGATCTACGCCGGAGACCCGGCGGGGTATCGCCCCACCGCGGCCTGGGAGCAGGCGCTGGAGGCTCTGGTACCCGCGCCTTTGCGCAAGGGCTTCGCCGAGTTCGCCGCCCTGACCCGGGCCCCCAATCCCACCGGCGGCCTGCCCCCGGTGTGGCCGCGGGGCTCCTTTCCCCTGGCCGGACGCCTGCTGCGCGGCTGGCAGGCCATGTCGGAGGAGGAGCCGGTGGAGCCCTATGTGGTGATCGATTTCCGGCGGGTGGTGGAAAGGTTGGAAATGAACCTTCCTTCCGCCATGCTGGAGGAAGCCCGGCCCTGGTTGAACCGGCTCAAGCAGGCCCTGACCCTGTTCGAGGCCATTCTGGACGGCGCGCCGGCGGAAACCCTGGGCCCCCTGCGCGCGCAGTATGTGGCCCGGGACGCGCCCGGCCCGCCCGCCGAGGTGCTGGGGCCCTGGTTTCCCTAGTTTTATCCGGCAGTGGGTCCGTTTGAAAAGATAATTAAACCAACACCACGTCATGCTGAGCGAAGCGAAGCATCTTCTTGTTTTTTTATGATTTGGGGTGTTTTGGAATAAGGTGCTGCGCTATGCTCAGGACGGCAATTTTCCAAATGACCCACTACCGTTTTTCCGCCGGCCTTGCAT
>JACZSY010000389.1 GCA_022573975.1 SAR324 cluster bacterium
TCCCTGAAGGTTTATTCCTTTGATTCAACAGGGATTATACAGGATTTCGCCTCCTCTGCCATGAAATATCCGGGCTAGCCCGTACCGGCGGCGATCGCTGCTGGTGACAATCACCGCCGGGGGGCCCATGGGCTCCTCTCAACCGCGCATTCTCAACATACCAATCCCGTGGAGGGGAGGATCCATCATGGCAATCACGGTATCGAATTTCCTGCATGTGGGCGACGGGTTGCAGCCCGGACAGTTTTCCGTTGGCTCCCACAGCGACATCAACGCCTTCGACGGTCTGGACCCGATCTACCAGCAGTTGATCGACGAGCCGGTGGCGGCCTGCTTCGCGGTTTTGGGCTCCGACGGACGGCCCAACCTGACCCCCATGTGGTTCGATTACGAAGGCTCCAACGTGCTGATCAACGTGGCCACGCACCGCAAGAAGGTGGAGTGGATCCGCGCCAATCCAAAGCTGACCATCCTGCTGATGAATCCGGCCAACATGTACCACTGGATGAGCATCAAGTGTACGGTGGCCCGCGAGATTTTGGAGGACGACCCGAAAGAAGGCGCGCGGGTGACGGCCCAGGTGGACAAGGTCTGGACCAAGTACACCAAGGAACCGCCGCCCTACGGCCTGCGCGATCCGGAAATCAACGAGCGGCGGGTGCTGTTCGAATGCCCGGTGGACAAGATCGCCACCTTCGGCAAGCCCTGAGCGGCATTGGCGGGTGAGGGAAACCGGCGCCTGCACGGAATGGACAGATGAAATCGAAAGCAGCGGAGAAAACATTGGCGCCCAAGGAGGGGTCTCCCCAGGAAGCCGCCGGCCTGCTGGAACTGGCCGACCGCATCGCCCCGGTGGTCGAAGCCGGCGCCGCGGAATCCGAAGCGCGGCGCGAAATGACCGGCGCCGTCTTCAAGACGCTTCTCGATGCGGGGTTCTACCGGCTGTTGCTGCCCCGCTCGGTGGGCGGATTCGAGGTTCCCCCTTCCCTGTTTTCCAGGATCATCGAACGGATCGCCCGGGCCGACGGCAGCGCCGCCTGGTGCCTGGGCCAGGCCGGAGGCTGCGCCATGGCGGCGGCGCACCTGGAGCCCGAAGCGGCGAAGGAAATATTCGAGCCTCCGCGCGCCGTGCTGGCCTGGGGCGCCGGTCCCCGTGGACAGGCCCTCTCCGTGGAAGGTGGCTACCAGGTCACCGGCACCTGGCTGTTCGCCAGCGGAGGACGGCAGGCCAACTGGATGGGCGCCCATGTGCCCCTCTGCGAGGCGGATGGAACGCCACGCCAGTCCGAGGACGGAAAGCCGCTGGTGCGCACCATGCTCTTTCCGGCGGAGGAGGCCAAATTGATCGACGTTTGGCACGTGATGGGGCTGCGGGCCACGGGGAGCGACAATTATTCGGTGGAGGGTTTATTCGTCCCCCAGGCACGGAGCTTCGTGCTGGATGGCCGGCCGCACCCCACGCAGGAGGGGGTGGCCTACCGCTTTCCCATCACCCTGGTGTACGGGGCCAGCTTCGCCGGAGTCGCCCTGGGCCTGGCCCGGGGCTTGCTGGAGGCTTTTATCGAGCTGGCCAAGGCCAAGGTGCCGCAGAAACAGAGCAAGACACTGCGCGACAGCCCCGTGATCCAGGTGCAGGTGGCCCAGGCCGAGGCCAAGCTGGGGTCGGCGCGGATGTACCTCTGGGGGACGCTGGAGGAGATCGAGGCCGACCTGCTGGCCGACGGCCAAAGGTCGCTCACGGCCGGACAACGCATGCGCATCCGGCTGGCCGCCACCCACGGCATTCACCAGGCCAAGGAAGCCGCCGACATCGCCTACCGGGCCGCCGGCTCCACGGCGATCTTCGAGAACGACGCCTTCGAGCGGCGCTTCCGCGACATCCACGCCGTGACCCAGCAGATTCAGGCGCGGCACACCCAATTGGAAACCGTGGGCCAGTACCTGCTGGGGCTGACGGACGATCCCGGCAATTATTGAGCGGCGCAACCCCCGCACCGGGCGCGCCTGCTCCGTCCATCGTCTGGGAAATCCATTGCCGAGAGGAAAACCATGGAACTGCAATTCATCGATCACTTCACGATCAGCGTGCGGCCCCATGAACTGGAGGCGCTGCGCGCGTTCTATACCGGCACCTTCGGGCTGGAGGAAGGCCGGCGGCCCAACTTCAACTTCCCCGGCCACTGGCTCTACCTGGACGGAAGGCCCGTGGTGCATCTGGCCGCCAACCTCCCCGACGATTTCGAGGTGCCCGACGGAGGCATGGCCACCGGCAAGTTCAACCACATCTCTTTTCGCTGCAAGGACCTGGAGGCCACCCGCAAGCGGCTCACCGAGAAAGGCGTCAAGTTCCGCGAGGCGCCCGTGCCCGAGTTTCCGATGCATCAGGTGTTCGTGCACGATCCGGCGGGGCTGATGATCGAGTTGACCTTCATGACCGAGGAATAGGGGGGGACGCGCCCGGTCTTCGCCTGCCACCCTGCCGCGTAGCACCCTACCGCGCCCCCACCATCACGAAGGGAGCCCAGTAGAACGGATGCGGCCAGCGGGAAGAGGCGATGAACTCGCGCTGAACGGCCCGCGCGGATTCCTGCGCCCCCTTGCCCTCCAGGAACAGCGTATAGAAGCGCGTCATGAAGGCCTGGGTGCCGTCGTCGTCCACCTGCCACAGGGTGGAAAGCACCGCCGCGGCCCCGGCCTCCTGGAAAGCCCGCCGCAGTCCATAGACCCCCTCGCCCTGCCTGATGTCCCCCAGCCCCGTCTCGCAGGCG
>JACZSY010000172.1 GCA_022573975.1 SAR324 cluster bacterium
CCCATGCCGCCAATTCCTTCTGCCCGTTTTCCTTGCCGATCATCGCTGCCTCCATGGCTGGTTACACCGCTTGCCACGATTGCAGTCGTTTCATAAGCGCATTGCAATGAGTTTTGCAGAGGTCTCATATTTTCAAAATTAGTCACTACCGTATGTGATTAAATTACAAAGATGGGCGGACCCCGGAAAAAAGAAGGCAAAAGACGCCGGCGCGGGAACCGGGATCGGAAACCCTATACAATCATCAATTGAGTGGAATGCCCAATTGGCCGGGGGCGGCGAACCGCGATATTTCCGGCCCGTCCGGCTTGACCCGGCCGGCGCTTGGTGGCTGTATGGGAAATGAAGGAAACAGGAAGCGCCCGCCGGGTTTCCCCCCTACGCGTTCCCTGCCTCCGGTGCCCATGGTGTGGCTGCGGAACTGGTGTGGCCGCGGAACTGGTGTGGCCGTGGAACCGGCGTGTTGGCGGAGCCAAACCTCCCGGCCAGGCTTGAAAATTTCCAACGGGCTATTGCATTGCCGATGACCGCCTTGAAACCCCGCCAGCTGGAACTCCCGCACGCGGAAAATCCGCGGTGGCCCGCCATGTTCCCGTGGTTGAAGGCCGCGCTGTTTTGCCTGCCCATATTGATCTTGGCGGATATCGCTTCGGCGGCTTCCGACACCTGCAAGAGTGGTCTGACGGGCCGAATCCAAGCGGATTACCGGGCCATGAAATCGTTCAAGGGGCGGTTCGATCAGGTGGACCGGAGTAGCGACGGGCAGCCCGTGAAGGCCAAGGGGGAGATCTACTACCTCAAACCCGGAAAAATGCGCTGGGTCTATGCGCCTCCCAACGACCAGGTGTTGGTGACGGACGGAAAAACCGTGTGGCTTCACGATCCGATCCTGGACAATGTGACCGTTCAGGCCCTGGGGAATCTGACCCGGGGCACCCCGCTGGCTTTTTTGCTGGGCGCGGGGAACCTCAATTCCGACTTTATCTGCCGCGCCCAAACGAAAAAGCCCCCCGCCGATGGTTTGGAATACGTGGAGTTGGTCCCCCGCAAGGCGATTCCCGCGCTGAAATTCATCCAGCTGGGCGCCAAGCCGGGGAGCGCCCGCATCGCGGCCATCCGCATGATCGACACCCAGGGCAACGTCCGCTCGATACGCTTCACCGGCCTGGTCGTCAATGTTGCCCTGGACCCCTCCCTGTTCACCTTCAAGATCACTCCGGAGATGGAGGTGATCGTCAAATGACCGCCCGGCCGGGGGCGCGGGGTTCCACCCCAAACGGCGGCGGCCGATGCTGATCGGCGAGCTCGTCGAACGGCGGGGCTTGAAGTCTCCAGACCTGGTTTTTTGGGACGCCCCGGAGGGCCGTTTCACCTATGGGGAGCTGTCCGCCGCCAGCGAACGGGTGGCCCGCGCCCTGGCCGCCGAAGGGCTGACCCCGGGCCATCATGCCGCCATCTGCGCGGAAACCGGTTTTGACTATGTGACCGCGCACTTCGGGGCGGCTCGCGCCGGGCTGGTTTTGGCCCACCTCAATCCCCGCTTCACTCCCTCCGAACTGGCCGCGCTGGGCGCCCATTGCGATGCCCGTCTGCTGTTTTTCGGCGCCCCCCAGACCGCGGCGGTGGCGGAAGCCCGCCCGGCCCTGAAAGCAACGCGCCGTTTTGTCAGGCTCCCCGGCCCGGCCGGCGAAGCGGGCGCGCAGCCCCCGCCGGATTGGGCCATGGGTTGGGAGGAGTGGCTGGGTCAAGGCGAGGGACGGGCCTTTTCCCCGCCTGACGGACTTTCTCCGGAGTCGCCGTTCCAATTGCTCTACACCAGCGGCACCACCGGCGCGCCCAAGGGCGCCCTGATCAGCCACCGGGCCAAGATCCGCCAGGGCCTGACCCACTGCCTCAATCTGGGATTGGTGGAGGGAGACCGTGTGCTGGGCGCCTTGCCCCTCTATCACCAATTCGCCCAATGGCTGATGTTGGCCGCCGTACCGCTGGCCGGGGCGACGGTGGTTTATCCCGCGGTTTTTCCCGCGGTTTCCCCCGCGGTTTCCCCCTCGGTGTCTCGGCGCAAGGCCGGTTCAGGCTTCGATCCGGTATCGGTGCTGCGCGCCCTGGAGAGGGAGGGCATCACCCACCTTCCGGCCGTGCCCACCATGCTCTACCGCCTGCTGGACGCCCCGGAGCCGCGGGCCGCGGAATGCGGAGCCAAGGGAAGCTTCCAGGCCCCTGCCCTGCGCTGCATCGTATATGGCGGCGCCCCCATCGCGCCGGAGCGGATTCCACGGTTGCGCGAACGTTTTCCGGGTGTCCGGTTGTTTCAGGGCTTCGGCCAGACCGAAACGGGGTATTGCCTTGGGTTGATGGACGCGGATCACGATGCCCGCCCCGAATCCATCGGACGGCCCGACCTGTTTTCCCGGCTGCGGCTGGTGGGCATCGCTGGAAAAGACACCGCGGGGGAGGACGTGCCCGATGGCGCCGTGGGCGAAATCGTGGTCAGCACGCCCTATCTGATGAACGGGTATTACAAGGCGCCGGCCGAAAACGCGGCGTTTTTCGCCTTCGGACGGCAATGGGGCCGCACCGGCGATCTGGCCGTGCGGGATGGGGAAGGGTATTACACGCTGGTGGGCCGCAAGACCGAAATGGTCATCAGCGGCGGGGTCAAGATCCACCCGCAGGAAGTGGAGGCGGTTTTGCGAAGGCATCCCGGGGTGGCGGAGGCCGCGGTGTTCGGCTTGCCCGACCCGGAATGGGGCGAATCCCTGGCCGCCGCGGTGATTCCGGCGGACCCCTGCTCGCCACCCACCCCGGAGCGCCTTGCGGCGCACTGCCGGAAGGTGCTGGCCGGATATAAAATCCCGCGCCGCTTCATCCTGATGGACGATTTTCCTCGCACGCCAAGCGGCAAGGTGCAAAAGCACCGCATTCGCTCTCAGGCGATGGAGGGGGAACCCGACGGCACCGGACCCGGCCAAGTCCAGGAGCCGTGATTCCCGGAATCCCCCCCTGGAAACGCTGATATCATTGGAAACACAGTGAATATTGGGCCTTCCCTGGCAAAAACGGTGATAGACCGTAATTATGGAGGGGGGAGACGATGCAATTCACCGCGAAGGAAAAGCGCCCATGAAACCGAAGATCGACCCTGCAACCCTGACTTCCCGCCGTTTCTTTCTGGCCGAGGGTACCCGCCTGTTCACGATGGCCGGCGTGGGCGGGGCGTTGATTGGGGGCCTGGGCCTGGCCGATGAAGCCCAGGCCCAGGGATGGCGGTCATTGTTCCGGCGAACCCCCAAGGGTGGCCATGGCAACGTCAAGAAGATGATCGGGGAGGCCTCGGCCGGGGGGGGCGGCTCAAGGTGGGGGACCGGGTGGAATCGGGCGAGGAAATCCGCGTGGCCAGGCAGGGGATGATGATCCTGTCCCTGGCGGACAACACCATCTTCAGGATCAACGGAGAGGCCAGGTTCCAGATGCACACCAGCAAGCGCCGCCGCACCGGGTTTTTCCGGCTGCTGCTGGGGTCGATCCTGACCGTGATGCCCCGCCGCAACCGCTACCTGGTACAAATGCCCAGCGCCTCGATCGGGATCAAGGGCACGATCTTTTTTCACCAGATTTATGGCGAGGAGGAATTTTTCGCCTCCGACTATGGGGGGAAAGTCGTGGCCCTGCCGGAAGGGATCACCGAATATTTTTGCCTCTGCAACGGCTTGGCGGATTTCCTGAAAACCGATGAGGAGAAGGCATTCTTTTCCGACGTCTCCAAGTATCACAATTCCTATTACATCGATCCGAGACAAGCGAAAATTCTGGTGAAAGCCCCCCAACTCAATCATACCGACGATGAGATTCTGGAATTGATCGAATTCCAGGAGGGCCCGAAGCACGATACCCAATGGATCGATGATTACAGGGCCACCTACCAGGCCGACCCCGGGCCCTGATCCGGGGACACGACCCGGTGGCACCACTCCAGGCCCCTTACCCTTCCTTTTCCATGGCCGCGGATTCCAGCCGGATGCCCGTGGCGTAATGGTCCAGTTCCTCCTGGATGGCCGCGAGCGTGACCGCCGGAATGAGGATGCCTTCGCGCCGGCGGCGTTGTCCGGTGCGCTGGGAGCGCTCCCCGGGAGCGAGCACCTCCATGCCCTCCAGGGGCCGGGTCGCTTTCAGGTAGCCGGTCAGGGCATCCAGTTCGGCCTTGAAGGCGTCCATCCGCCGGAAGGCGGCCACGTTGAGTCCGATCATCAACACGCACTGCCCGCCGGCCTCGCGTTTGGGGCTGCCCATGAACCCGCCGCCGGTGAGAATGCCGCCCAGCACTTCCACCATGAAATTGAGCAGGTATCCCTTGTATCCCTGCCGCCCGCCGAAAGGGAGGATGGCCCCTCCGCCGTAAAAGTCCGCCGGCTCCACCGAAGGCGCGCCCTGGGAGTCCAGGATCAAATCCGCCTGGATTTTTTCGCCCCGGTCCACGGCCACCTGCAAAAACCCCTGAGTGGTGGCGCTGGTGGCGATGTCGAACACCAGCGGGGGGTCGCCGCCGTTGGGAATGCCCACGGCGAAGGGGTTGGTGTTCATGCGCCTGCGGCTGCCCCCGAAGGGCGCCACCATGGAATTGAAACCGCTGCTGGCCGCGAAAATCAGGGTCAGCACGCCCTTCCGCGCGCCCGCCGCGCAGTAATCCGCCTGCCGCCCATTGTGGTTCATCTCCGAGACCCCCACGGCGGCGGCGTTGTGGGTGCGCGCGCGTTCCACCAGCAGTTCCATGGCCTCCAGGGTGGCGGTCTGGCCATAGCCGAAATTGGCGCTCAGGCGCACAACCGCCCCCTCATCGCCGAGCACGGTGTTCTTTTGGCCCGGCACCACCCGCCCGCGCCGCAGGTTGCGCAGATATTGCGGGATGCGCGCCACGCCATGGGAGTCGTGCCCGGCCAGGTTGGCGGCCACCAGCAGCCGCGCCACGGTGGCGGCTTCTTCGGCGGGCGAACCCGCGGCCCGGAACAATGCCCCGGCGGTATCGGCCAGGGTTTCCCCGGAAAAACGAACCGCGGCGTTCTCATCGGGCGCCCCGGATGCTGAATGCGGGATTGTCATGTCACCACTGTCATGTCACCGGCCTACCAAGGGGTGCGGCGGAAGCGGGAGAAATCCGGCTCCCGCTTGGCCTTCCAGGCTTCACGGCCTTCCTTGCTCTCCTCGGTGCCGTAGAAGAGGTGGGTGGCGCCATGGGCGATGGCCTGCAATCCGTAGACATGATCGGTGTCGGCATTTAAGGCCGCTTTCATGAAGCGCAGCGCGGTGGGACTTTTGGACAGGATTTTCCGGCACCACTCCAGGGTCGCCGCCTCCAGCTCGCCGGGCGGCACCACCTTGTTGACCAGCCCCATCTCCAAGGCTTCCTGGGCGGAGTAAAAATCGCAGAGAAACCAGATTTCGCGGGCCTTCTTTTCCCCCACGATGCGCGCCAGCAGCACCGCGCCGAATCCGGCGTCGAAGCTGCCCACCCGTGGGCCGGTCTGTCCGAATTGGGCCCGCTCCGAGGCGATGGTGAGATCGCAGAGCAGGTGCAGCACATGCCCGCCGCCCACGCACCAGCCGTCCACGGCGGCGATGACCGGCTTGGGCACCTCGCGGATCATCCGGTGCAGGTGGCGCACCTGAAGCCTGGGCACCCCGCCCCGGTGGTCCACGTAGCCCTCGTCGCCACGGATTTTCTGGTCGCCGCCGGTGCAGAAATTTCCCTCCGCGCCGGTCAGCACGATCACCCCGATGGTCTCGTCGTACCAGGCATCCTCGAAGGCATGCATCAACTCATCGATGGTCTGGGGGCGGAAGGCGTTGTACACTTGGGGACGGTTGATGGTGGCCGTGGCCACGCCATCGGTTTTGGTGTAAAGAATGTCCTCGTAGGACTCTGGGGGTTTTGGGTCGCTCATTGAATTTCAGTCCATTTTTGAATTTTTCGGGAATATTTAATGCGGGACCATTCTCCGCCGCATGTGGCGAAAAAAAAGAAATTTCCTGGGCCGATTCCCCCCGCGACTTACCGCGGGGCGCTTCATTTTCAGGCGCCTTGCGCGGGTGAAACCGGGCCGGTGCTTGAAACCGGGAGCGGTTGGGGTAAAATGAATGGCGGGCCGCCCCGTTCCAGCGGCCTGCCCCGTGACACTTGGCTATTTGAGGCCGCCGGGTGGGGCCGCCTGCTGTCGCTTGCGGCGGTTTGACTCCTGCAATGCCACGGCCGCCGGACCGAAGCGGCCCCGGCGAACGCGCGCATTCAATGAAAGGAAGGCCAAACCTCAGCATGTTTATGGTTCGAATTCCCCTGAAAGGCAAGCCCGGCCGTGGAGGCGCGCGCCGGAAGGTTTTCAGCCCCACGCCCCGGCGCAAATCGCCGTAATCGATCGCCACCCGATACCCCAATGCAGACACCCTCCTCAACCCTTCCCCCGGCGCAAGCCGATCGCCCGGGCATCTTCCGCATCGCCGAACAGGCGCTCGACGACGCCCGGTCCAGCGGCAGGCCGCGCTTGCTGGGCTTCGGCCTGCCCCTGGGCCGGGCCGATCCCCTGGCCGTCCTGTCCGCCATGGAAGCGGCGGGGGAGCCCCGTTTTTTCTGGGCGCTTCCGGCGGCGGGTTTTTCCCTGGCCGCGGGCGGCGCGGCGCGCCGGCTGCAAGCCCGGGGAAAAAACAGATTCGAGGACATCGCGGCCCAGGTGACCCAGGCTTTCAGCGGGTGGGGCCGCACGGCGCCAGGTGGTGAGATGGACGGTGGGCCAAGCGGTGGGCCGGACGGTGGGCCGGACGGCGAGATCAACGGCGGGCCGGACGGCGAGGTGAACAGCGGGCCAGGCGATGGGCCCTATGCCATTGGCGGATTTTCGTTTTTCGACCGGATCGAGGGCGAAGAATGGGCGGATTTCCAGCCCGCCGAACTGATCGTGCCCGAATGGACAGCCGTGAAACAGAACGGCCATTGCCGGGGTTGGATCTCCCTCCTGGTGACGCCGGAAGCCAGCCGGGAGGACCTCCGCAACCGGGCGGCCGCCATCGTCAAACGCCTGGAATCGGCTGCCTCCCAGGGCAAGGCGCCCCCCGCTCCGGTGCCCAATGGGATCCACGCAGGGATCCACAGCGGTGGCGGCCAGGCCGCGGCGCAACGCCCAGGTCAGGCGGAAAGCGGCCGGGCGCACTGGATCGACTCCGTCCGGTCGGTCAGCGGGCGCATCCGGGAAGGACAACTGGACAAGGTGGTGCTGGCCCGCGTGATGGACCTGCAATACCCCTCCAGGCCCTCTCCCTATCCAATACTGGCCAATCTCCGGGCGAATTATCCTGAATGCTATACCTTCCTGTTCGATCCTGGCAAAGGCAAGGTCCATCTCGGCGCCTCGCCGGAGCGCATGGCCCGCTTCGGCGAAGGAAAAATTGAGCTGGCCGCCCTGGCCGGCACCGTTCCCAGAGGCGCGGACCCCATCTCCGATGCCGCCCATGGCCGTTATCTGCTGGCCAACCCGAAAGAGCGCGAAGAACACAGGATCGTGGTGGAAGACATCGTGGAGGCCGTGCGGGGGTTGGGGCGGGTGGAGTTCCCGGCCACCCCCCAGGTGGTGAAACTGAACAACCTGCAACACCTTTCCACCCCCATCACCCTGTTTCCCAATACCCCCCAGCATCCCATCGCCCTGCTGGGGAGGCTCCACCCCACCGCGGCGGTGGGCGGACGCCCGAGAGAGACGGCCTTTCGGCTGATTGGGGAATTCGAGCGCTTCGAGCGGGGATGGTACGGCTCGCCCATCGGATGGATGAATGCCAGGGGCGAGGGAGAGTTCGCGGTTTCGCTGCGCTCCGGGCTGCTGGACGGCAGCCGGTTGCGCCTCTTCGCCGGAGGGGGCATCATGGGCGATTCGGAGCCGGAGCGGGAATACGAGGAAACCCGGATCAAGTTTCAACCCCTGCTCTCCGCGCTCAACGGCACTTGCTAACCCTCCTGGGGGGAACCGGGCTCCGCCCCGTCCCCCGGCCCATCCACCGCACATCCGATGTCAGCCTGGAACCCGCGCGCCAACCGGAACACTTTTTGGGCCTCCGTGTTCGCCGGGGAACTCGCGCGGGGCGGCGTGGCATATGCCTGTATTTCCCCCGGCTCGCGCTCCACTCCCCTGACCCTGGCCCTGGCCACCCACCCGGAAATCGAAACCTTCACCCTGCTGGACGAACGGGGCGCGGCATTCTTCGCGCTGGGGCTGGCCAAGGCTTCCGGGCGTCCGGCCGCGCTGGTCTGCACCTCGGGCACCGCGGCGGCCAACTACCTGCCGGCGGTGGTGGAAGCCAGCACGGGCAATGTGCCGCTGTTGGTGCTCACCGCGGACCGCCCCCCGCTGTTGCGGGACACCGGGGCGGGCCAGGCCATCGACCAGCTCAAGCTCTATGGGGGCATGACCCGCTGGTTTTTCGAGGTGGGCGAGCCGGTCATCCGCGAGGGGGACTTGAGGCGGCTGCGCCAGTTGGCGGGGCAGGCCCTGGCCATCGCCAGCGGGAACTCCGCGGCGCCGGCGGGCCCGGTGCATCTCAACTTTCCGTTCCGCAAACCGTTGGAAGCCCAGGCCGTCCCGGAGGATTTCCCCCCGGGGCTGGACGCCCATCCCCTGGCCGTGTCCGGGCTGCCGGACGCGCCGTTTTCCCATGCTTCATCCGCTCCGGCCCCGGCCGATGCGGGGGTGGTGGAAAGCATCGCGGCCCGGGTGCTGGCCGCCCCCCGGGGATTGATCCTCTGCGGCCCGATGACCGGCGTCTCCCACCGGGATGGCAGCCGTTCAGGGGAAGAAAATGGATGGCCCGCCGCCGTGGTTGCACTGGCCCGTCACAGCGGGTATCCCATCCTGGCCGAGCCGCCTTCCGGGGTGATCGATGGGAGCGCCGGCGCCGCGGCTGTTCCCCAGTCAATCGTCCCCCACGCCGAGCTGGTGCTGCAGGCCCCGGCATTCCGGGAGAAACTGGCCCCGCGGCTGGTGTTGCGCTTTGGGGGCATGCCCACCGGCAAGGGCGTCCAATCCCTGCTCGCCGAACATCCGGACTGTCCGCTGGTGCTGGTCAACGAGGAGGGCGCCTGGCCGGACACCACCCATCATCCGGCCCAACTGGTGCGGGCGCATCCAGCGGTGTTTTGCCGGCAACTGAGCGGACGGCTGGAAGCGCTGAGGAACGGCCGGCCGGCGGATTCCTCATGGAGCGAAGCCTTCGCCGAGGCCGGGGCCGTTGCCGGGCGCACCCTTTCCGCCCTGTATGAAACCCCGCCCCCCGAAGGCCTGGCGGGTGAATGGTTCGAGGGACGGGTATTCGCCGAACTGGCCTCCCTGGTGCCGAAGGAGGCCATCCAGTTCACCGCCAGCAGCATGCCTGTGCGGGACCTGGCCGCATTCACGCCCCTGTCGGGCTGGGCGGCGCGTCATCTGGTCAACCGCGGGGCCAACGGCATCGATGGCACGCTCTCCAGCGCGCTCGGCGCGGCGGCCGCCCACGGAAACACCGGGGCCGCCGGGGGGCCATCGGTGCTGGTCATCGGCGACGTGGCCTTCAATCCTGACGCCAACGC
>JACZSY010000390.1 GCA_022573975.1 SAR324 cluster bacterium
CCGGGAGTTGCTAGAATTTCCCTCCAGGGCCGGGACGGCGTGAGCGGGAGGATGCCGCGCCACAATGCCACAATGCAACAATGCCGCAATGCAGCAATGCAGCAATAGCAACGATTGATCCATCACACCAACGAAACAAAGGACGGGAAATGCCGGAATCCAAGACCGACGGACACAGGGTGGAAGCGGAAATCTTCAGCGTGGGCGAGTGGAACGGCGAGCGTTTCTCCCGCCGGGACCTGGAGGAAATCGCCCGGAATTTCGAGACCATGAAAGACCGCTTGCGGCCGCCCCTCAAGTTCGGCCATGACGAGAATCAGACCCTGTTGAATCAAAGCGATGGAGACCCGTCCCTGGGATGGGTGGATGCGCTGCGGGTTCGCGGGGAAAAGCTCCTGGCCACCTTTTCCGGTGTGCCCACGGTCGTGTACGAGGCCATCCGCAAAGGACTCTACCAACGGGTGAGCGCGGAACTGTATTTCAATGTGCGCCAGAACGGCAAAAAGCTGGGCAAGGTGCTGAAAGCCGTGGCTTTGCTGGGGGCCGATCTTCCCGCGGTGACCAACCTGCGCGAGTTGGGGGCCTACCTGGCCATCGGGCAACCCGCATCCCTGGGCGCCGCATCGGTTCGCTCTTTTTCATGGCCGGCGCACCAGCAAACCATCACACCCATTCCACCGGAGGAATCACCCATGCCGGATCAGGAAATACCGGAAGAAGTTCAGGCCGAAATGGCCGAGCTGCGCGCCTACCGGGAGCGCAGCGAAGCGGAAAGAGAAACAGCGGTTCAGCAACGCAAATCCGAGGCCTTCCGATCCATCCGCGACAACGCCGTGTCGTTCTGCGACGGGCAGGTGCGCGAAGGGCGGCTCAGTCCCAACCAGCGGCATTTGCTGGTCAGGGAGATCGAAGGAAACACGCGGGAATTTTCAGCGGGCGCCCCGCTGCGGGTCTCTTTTTCCTGGGTCAGGAAATTCATCTCTGAAAGCGCCAAGGCGCTGCCCGAGGGCGAGATCGGGTTCTCCCAAAGCGGTGCGCCGACCGAGGGCCACACCGATGAGAATCCCTCTCAAACCCTCGCCAGGCAGGCCGCGAACAAGATGAACGAGCTCAATCTTTCCTATACGGAAGCCTCGGAATATGTGCTGCGCACGGAACCCGCGCTGGCCCGGGCTTACCGGGAATTTACTCTCAACCCAAATTTGTGAGGCGGAACATGTCTGTAGAAGGACGATATTTCACCTGGACCATCGCCGCCGGGGAAGACCTGGACGATCTGGAACCGGGCACCGGCCACCTGTTCAAGGCGGTGGCGTTGGACGACGGAAAAATCGCCGCGAACGGCCTGGAGGCGGGAGGCATCCTGCTTTATGGCGGCAAGCAGGACGAGCACCTGACTCTCGGCTACGCGGGAATCCTCAAGTTCACCGCGGGGGACGCCATCAGCAAGGGCGCCCGCCTCAGCGTGGCCAATTCGGGATATTTCACCGAGGCGGCTTCCGGCGGTTATGTGGTGGGACGCTGTCTGGACACAGCGGTCGTCTCCGGCGCCGTGGGCACCGGGGCCTTCAATTTCGCAACCGTGGCCTACATGGGCAACTCAGGGGAGGTCGCATAAATGAGCGGATATCAACAGGGCCGGGCGGTCCACATCGACCATCATCTTTCCAACGTGGCGATCAACTACCGCCCCGCCGGTTTCATCGCCGACCGGATTTTCCCGGTGGTGCCGGTGCCCAAGCAGTCGGACACCTACGTGATCTTCGAGCAGGCGGACCTGTTCCGCAAAGAAAACACCCGCCGCTCCAGGGGCGGGGAGGCCAACAAGATCCATTCCCGGGTCTCCAGCTCGGGATATTACTGCAACAACTACGCGCTCAAGGCCGACGTCACCCTGGAAGACCGGGCCAACGCCGATCCCATATTCGTCCAGCAGTTCGAGGAAGGGCGGATCAACCGGGTGCAGGACGCCTTGTTCCTGGATTGGGAGGTGCGCGTGGCCAATCAGCTCACCGACGCTTCCAACGTCGGTTCCTCCACCGCCGTGGCCTCGGCCTGGGACGATTACACCAACGCCGACCCGCTGGGCGACGTCTGGACGGCGGTGGACAATGTGGAACTGGCCACCGGATTCCGGCCCAACCGCATCCTCTTTTCCGGCACCGCCTGGCGGCATTTCCGGCGCAACGCCACGGTCATCGACAAATCCACCAATCCGCACATCACCGGGGGCGGGTTGTATCCCTCGACCCGGCAGATGGAGGATTTGCTGGAGATGAAGGTGCTGGTGGGCAATGCCTGGCAGAACACGGCCGAAGAGGCCATGCCGTTGAATCTGAGCCAGATTTGGGGCGACCACGTGGTGGTTTATTATGCGCCCGACCGGCCGACCATCGAATCGCCATCGTTCGGTTACTTTTTCCGCTGGGCCGCCCAGGGACTGCCGAACATGCAGGTGGAGCGTCATCCCTACGACAGCCGCCGTCACTGCGACGAGGTGGAGATCGGGTATTACCAGGACGAGGTCATCACGTCCAAACCCCTGGGCTTCCTGATCAGCAACGTCACTTCCTCGACCTAAGGCGGCCGGCCAGCCGTTTTTCGCGAGCTTAAAAAAGGGGGGCGCGGGTAGTGCCCCCCCTGAACACCACCCCCAAACATCGTGGGACGGGCCTGAGTGACCCGTCCTGCTTTCCCACGGAGCCAAGGCATGCTTGCCCCCTTGAATGACGATCCCAGACGCCCCCAG
>JACZSY010000391.1 GCA_022573975.1 SAR324 cluster bacterium
AGTGTCGGGGTCAGGGGTTCGATCCCCCTCATCTCCATTCTGCGAATTGTCGCCTCCACCACACTCCCCTTCCTTTGTCCTTACTTCCGCACTCCCCTCTCCCTGTGGTAGATTCCAGCAGTCCCATTGACTCTGAAGTTTATTTTGCTGTTTTTGCCTTGAGGGGACCATGGCCTCATCCGACGTCCAACGCAAACTGACCGCCATCCTCTGCGCGGATGTGGTGGGGTACTCCCGCCTGATGGGCGGCTCCACCTGGGAAATGGCGGTTGAATAGAGGCGATGCCAACAGCGAGGCTTTGGGGAAACTGTCTGTTATCGAGCCGTTCTTTCAAGGGAGTACTGTAAATGGAAACTGTCCACGAGGGTGGGGCGCAGGGCGTGGGTTGGGCGGCGGATGTGGCGGGAGCCTTCCGCGTGGCCGGTGAGGACGAGGTGCACGGGGGGGTTGGCCAATGGGCAGGGAACTTGAACTCATGATCCACAAGAAGATACAAGATGTAACCGCAGCCGATGAGGGCGCGGCGCGTCTGTTGGTGCGACGCCTGACCGGGTTGAGCCATTCCATGGTGCAGGGGCTGTTCGACCATGGCTGCGTGCGCCGCGCTGGTGACACTTGCCGCGAATCCGCCACACTGCTGGTCGAAGGGGAAACCCTGGAGCTGTGCTACGATCCCGAACAGCGTTACCGTCCGAAACCTCGGCCAAAATCGAGCGGGGCCTTCCGGTCGGTTTTCGAGGATCCCTATCTGATCGTGGTGGATAAGGCACCCGGTGTGCTGACGGTGCCAAACCATGGTGAGCCGGATACAGTGCTGGGGGCTGTGCGCGCCCACCTGGGACGTGGACGCCGAAATCTGCCGGACATGTTCATTGTTCATCGGCTTGATCGCGATACATCGGGTCTGTTGGTTATTGCCCGCACCGAAGAGGTCGCCCGGAGCTTGAAGGCCCAGTTTGCCGCACACAAGCCGGAACGGGTGTATTCCGCCATTGTGGCAGGGCGATTGCCTCAGGATTCGGGTTCGTTCAGAAGCCGGCTGGTCACCGATTCCGCGCTCAACCAGCGTTCCACCAGCGAACCTAATGCCGGAAAACTCGCGATTACCCACTATCGGGTCACAGGGCGAATATCGGGCGCCACAGCCGTGGAGGTGCGCCTGGAGACCGGCCGGCGCAATCAGATCCGTGTCCATTTTTCGGAGGCGGGGCATCCCGTGCTGGGCGATGTGCGCTATACCCCGGAGCAGGCACGCCACCAGCGCTGGCGAGCGCGCCGCTTGGCTTTGCATGCGGCCGTGCTCGGTTTCAGGCACCCGCTGAGCAACGAGGCGTTACGTTTTGAATCGCCGGCTCCTCCCGAATTTGCGCAGATGTTTGAGGGCGATGACCCCACCGTCCGGCAGCGGCGGAGAGGTGGGCAAAAGGAAAAACAAAGGAAACGCCGCTGAAAATGATAGCCCTTTTGGCTCTCTCCAAATTCTTCATGACCCTTGCCTGATACGGGCATCCAAAGTACAAGGCCTCGCACCTTTATATCGCCATCCCTTCCTGATTGGTTTCCCCAACCCTGTCACACACCCGTCACACAAAGGTGTGTGATACCGGGGCATACCGTGCTATACCGTCAAGCGAACCGTAGCACGGATGTGACTGATCGAATTGATAAGTTGCTGTCTTGGCAGGGAATACGGGCCATTCGGGTTCGAGTCCCTCCGTCGGCATTCCTCCTTACCAAGTCCTTCGAGTATTTCCCTGCCGCTTTTTTCGCATGAGTACACGCCGCATCCACAGATGAGCGGTCACCGTGTCGAACCCGTCGATCCGGGCCGCGCCTTCATCGGGCCGCATGACGGTATAGAGGATTCGCAACGCCGTCGTCTTTCCCGCCCCGTTGGGGCCGATGAGGCCGGTAATTTCGCCGTCTCGGGCCTCGAATTCTATCCCGTCCAGCGCCGTCACCGTCTTAAAGGTCTTTCGCAATCCCTGGACCTCAATCATGTCATGCCGTTTCGTTTATTAAGGGGAACCAGAAAAAGCGGCCCGAAAGGAAACCTATTTTTTTTGCCCGGGCCGGTAAAGACAAGGCTATTTTGCGGGATTTTCGGGTGTTTAGGGATTTTTTTTCACCTGGGCGCCTCCATTACCGGCGTGTGGCGGCCCGGCCCGAAAAATCCTCCCCGGAGGGGGTGAAAACCCCGGAAAATCGCCACCAATCTCCTCCGGCCAATAAGGGAAATTTTTCCCTTATTCGATGCTTGCAAACAATTTTAGTAAATATTTAGCAAGGATTTTAGGCTCCAATTGTATTGACTTAGGAAACCCGTTTTGCCACGCTGTAGCCGTTATAGGGGGCGATTCGTGGCGACCAACACCGGTCTTAACTGGCCGGTTAAAAATATTTTAAGTGTGGCAAAGGAGTTTTTGGAAATGACGAGCAAAATCAGCCGGTTCTTTAGGGGCCTCTGGAAGCATGAAGAAGGCGCGACGGCGATCGAATACGGGCTTATTGCAGCCCTTATCGCCGTGATTATCATCGCCGCCGTCACTCTGGTCGGGACCGACCTGAGCAACATGTTTAACCAGGTGTCCGGCGCCCTCTAACCGGTCAAACGTTTTTACTCCAGTTACCGTTCCAGGCAGGGGAAGGCGGGTTTCCACCTTCCTTTGGAGCGTAAGCCAAGGTTTCGTCCGGCGTGGGTTTCACCGCCGTGCCATGGCTTTCCTCCTGGGACTCGGGAATG
>JACZSY010000009.1 GCA_022573975.1 SAR324 cluster bacterium
GGTGCCCGAAGGGCGGGGTGGGGTCTTGCAGTTAAATCCGCGCGTATCGGCATGCATCGGCGGTTCCAATGCAGTTCGCTGTTCTTTGCGCCTCTGCGCCTCTGCGAGAGTTTTTGCTTTTGCAGTTCATCCGCGTCCATCGGCGTCCATCGGCGGTTAAAGCAGTTCGCAGTTCCCCTCACTGTGCACGGGGAGGGGTGCCTGAAAGGCGGGGTGGGGTCTCGCAGTTCGCGGTTCAAATCTGCGTAATCTGTGGACAAAAGCGGTTCGCAGTTATCCGCGTCCATCGGCGGTTCCAAACGCAGTTGGCGGTGCTTTGCGCCTTGGCGCGAGGACGAACAACGGGCGGGGGTTGCATTGCCACGAGGGGGAGGAAAAATATTGGGGGGATGAAGCCTAGCCGGCTTTCTTGGTCATCAGTTCGAAGCCGTACATCACCAGCTTTTTTATTTCTTCCTCGCTGAAACCCAGGCCTTTGCCGATTTTCTCGATCAATGCCTTTTCGGACGGGGCGAAATCCTGGTCGGAAACCGCGATCCGAATCAGATCGATGATCATCGTCATCCCGATTTTTTTGTCGATGCCGACGGGATTCCCCAGGGGCGGGGAGGTCTGGAACTGGATGAATTTCTTCAGCCGCTCCACGGTGGCGTCGTCCTTGATGATGGTGGTGATCTTGACGATAAAGCCAACCTCGGCCTGGTCGATGTTTCCATCGGCCAGCACCATCGCCACCATGGCCGTCGCGAACCAAGCCCGTTGTTGGGGTGTGAGTTCGCTGATCTTGGTTTTAAAATCGATATCCATGTGGCCGGCGCCGATGATCCGAAACAGGAACGGTGATGGACCATAATCCCTTCACCGACACCCTATAGCGATGAAAATGAATTTCATAGTTGGGGGTCATCCTAATGGAATCCGCCCTTGGGGGAAAGCCAAAAATGACCTTTATTTATTTTTTAGCGCCCATATC
Source organism: SAR324 cluster bacterium (assembly GCA_022573975.1). GTDB lineage: Bacteria > SAR324 > SAR324 > SAR324 > JACQKK01 > JACZSY01. The sequence continues at coordinate 974 of JACZSY010000009.1, forward strand.
TTTCCGCCCGGCGGAAAAGGCCGGCCTGGAGCGGCCCCCTCCGATCAGGGGAAAACCTACGGGATTGTTAGACGAATGGCGCGGCGGAGGGTCCGTTTTGCGGGCGGAATGTTTGCCCGGCGTCCGGACCCGGTCAGGGCCGCGGCGTTTCGATCGGCAGCTCCAGCCGATCCCCCCACTCCTTCCAGGACCCAATGAAGTTGCGCACACGCTCATAGCCGAGCAGCCGCAACACGAAATAGGCCAGTGAGGAGCGGTATCCCCCCTGTCATATGGGGACGATGGCCTTGTCCCGGGTAACGCCGTGGGACTCGAAGAGGGCCAACAGCTCCGCCGGGGGCTTCACCCGTCCCCGTTGGTCCAGGTAATGCACCCATTCCAGGTGAACGCTGCCCGGAATGGCGCCGCCACGGGGCCCGCCGCGTTTGTTCCGTCCATAGTATTCATCGTCGGTGCGGGTATCGAGCACCAGGAGATCTTCGCTCCCCAACAGGCCGTGAAGCGCGTCGGCGGTGATGAATATCTCCTCCCGGGGCGATATGGGCAGGCTGTGGGGTTTGGGGGCCTTCATCTTTGTGCTGGTTTCCTGCCCGGAATCGCGCCAGGCCTTGATGCCTCCGTCCAGGATATGCGCATCGGTGTGGCCGAAGTATTCCAGCAGCCAGAACACCCGGCCCGCCCGCATGCCGGTGACGTCGTCCTCGTAAAGCACCACGGTGCGTTCCATCCCCACCCCCCGCATGGCCAACAGGGATCGCATCAGGTTGATGAATTCCTCGAACAATGGGGAGACGGTCTTGGTGATGCTCAACCCGTAGATATCCAGGTGGGCCGCGCCAGGGATGAATCCCTCCACCACTTGATGGGTCGAACGCACATCGAGAATGACCAGGTTTTCATCCCCCAGCCGTGAGGCCAGTTCCTCGGGAGTCCACAACAGGTGTCCGTTGGGAAAGCGCTCAGCCGCTGACATGGGCGGTGTCCTCCAGCAATTGGGTGGCGTATTGGGCGCAGAGCCGTACTCCGGCGCCGCTTCCTCCCTTGGGGAACAAGGAAGCGTGTCCATCGCTCCATCCATAACAATCGATGTGCGCCCATGCAACATCTCCGGCGAAGGCCTTCAGAAAAAGCGCCGCGGTGATCGCTCCGGCCACCCCTTCGCTGGGAGCGTTGACCATATCGGCCACTTCGCTTTTGAGCATCCGCTGATAGGGCGCCCACAACGGCAGCGGCCAAAGATGGTCCCCCGTGGATTCCCCCAGCGCCATCAGGGAGTCGCGCAATTGCACATGGTCGCAGAACAACCCCATCACCTCCCTGCCCAAGGCCACCCTGCAGGCGCCGGTGAGGGTGGCGAAATCGATCATCACGCCGGGTTTGTATCGATGGGCCAGGGCCATCGCATCGGCCAGCACGAGCCGTCCCTCGGCGTCGGTATTGGTCACCTCCACGGTGAGGCCATGCTTGGTGCGCAATATATCTCCGGGCCGGTAGGCGCGCGAGTCCACGGCGTTTTCCGCCAGCCCCAGCACGCAGATCAGGTGAATTGGCGTTTTCTGGGCGGCGATGGCGAGGAAGGCCCCCAACACGATGGCGGCGCCGCCCATGTCCTTTTTCATCAACGCCATGCCGGAGGCCGACTTGATGTCCAGCCCGCCGCTGTCGAAGGTGACCCCTTTTCCCACCAGGGCCAGGGTGGGCACGTTTTTCCGGCGCCGCCCATATTCCAGGGCCACCAACCGGGGCGCATGTTCCCCGGCCCGGCCGACGGCATGGATGGCGTGAAAACCCGCCCTTTTCAACGCCTCCCCTCCGATTTCCCGAAACTTCGCTCCGGCGGCCTTGGCCACCCGCCTGGCCTCGGCGGCCACGTACCCCGGGTGCGCCACCTCGGCGGGGTGATTGATCAGGTCGCGGGCGAGGCGAATTCCATCGGCCACGAAGCCGGCCAAGGCGATGGCCCGGTTCAGCGCCTTGGTCTCCTTGGCGGAAGGGGTTTCCGGTGGCACCAACCGCACCTCCCGCCTGGGCGGTTTTTCGGCGAGGGTGCGGTAGCCGGTGAAGGTATACCCCGCCATCGACACCGCCTCGGCGGCGAGGCGGGCCATGGCCGGAATTTCCCACCCAAGACCCGCGGGCAGCAGCAGGTCCATTTTATCCGCCCCGGCCTCGCTCAGTTGAAGGAAACCTTTCCCGATGGCTTCCTGGAATTGAGGAAATGTCAGCTCGCCGGGGTCTCCCAGGCCGGTCAGCAGGCATTGCCGGTCGCCGAAAGCCAACAACAAGGTCTGTCCCGGCCGCCCTTCGAATTTTCGCAGCGCGATGGTTTTCCTGGCCTGGCCCGCCAGTTCGCCCGGCAGGAATTGAAGGGTCTCCTGGTCTCCGCGGATCACGGGCGCCAATTGATGCTTCCGGGTGGAAGCGCGGGCTGATTCAACGGTGACCGTCATGGCCGGGCGTGGTGAAGGTTTGTGAAAACGAGGCCGAAAAAAAAGGGTCCTCCGGGGAGCAATAGCGGCATCTGGCAAGCCGGGGAAGCATCGGGCGGTGCTGTTTCAAGGGCGGTGCTGTTTCAATCGAAAGGGGAGCAAAAGCCCGGCCGGGGCGGGGCCATCGCGTTTTGCCTACCGTGTGGGACTGCCGCGCTGGAGGCGCCGCTCGATTTCGGCCGATTCCGGAGAAATCTTGCCAGTGAACAAAGGTGAAATCAGGTACACGCCGCAGATCGCCAGCACGGTGACGCCATAAAACGGTGTGAACACCATCCCCAGCCACAAGACGACAGCCCCCCACATCAAGGCGGGATTGCGCCCGAACCACCTCCCGATATGAAGGTAGCGCAAGGGAAACAGGTTCATCACCAAGGCCCAGGCCACCATGGCGCCAAAACTGACGCGCAGGGCCAGATCAAGATATTGGGGCAGGTAGACGTGTACCTGATGCACGATCTCGATCACCGAGGCGGCCAGCAACGCCGCGGCGGGCACCGGCATCCCCTTGAAAAAACCGGGAATCGGATTTTTGTCGAAGGTGAAATAAATCAGGCGGGAAATTCCCGCCACCGCATAAAGCGCTGCCGTGGCCGGCACCAACACCCAGGGGAGGTTGCCCAGGGGCAATTGGGAAATCACGATGTAGAATATCAAGGCGGGGGCCAGCGCGAAGCTGATGGCATCGGACACGTCGTCCAGCAAGGCTCCCATGCTGGCCCGCTTGGGTTTTTTTTCCGATGGCACGGACAATCCGAGGCGGCGCGCCACCAGGCCGTCCAGGCGGTCGAAGAAACCCGCGCCAATCAGGATGAACAAGGCCTCGGTGACCAGCCCATACCCGGCGAACACCACGGCGGCCACGCCCAGCACCCCGTTCATCAGCGTGAGCGTATTGGGGATCACCGACAGGATGCCTCTCCGCAATTCCTCGTCGTCTTCACAGATTTCTTCCAGGGCCAGGGCGCCGTATTTCCGCAGATGGAGCGTAACCGAGGCGATGGTGATCACCAGGAAAACGATCTCCCCCACCAGCAGCAAGCGGAGGGGAATCCGGTCGATCCAGGAGAACCAGACGTAAAAAGCCTCCCAGCCCTGGGTGGGTTGGTAAAATGCATAGGCGTACAAAATCGCCGCCACGGGGGAGGCCACCATGGTGCGCAGCCGGGTCAATTCACTGGCCTCCATTTCCAGGCCGGCGTTGCGGGCGAAGCTGCGCAGAAATTGCGAGAACTGATCCCGCAGCAAAACGATGACGCAGATGCCCAACACGAAAATGGCGTGAAGCAGGGCCAATCTCACCTCGTCCGGATCGTCCAAAATCGACCGCACCCGGGTGTAACGCCAGAACATGCCGGCCCCCAACACGGGAAAGATGATGGAAAGCACCATCCGGTCCATCATCCGGTCCACCAGCGCTCCGAGCCTGGAGTCCGGGAGATAACGCTCGGCGAACCAGCCGTCGATCCAGTCGAAAGTGGTGGCCAACAACAAAAAAGTCGCGCCCAGCATATAGGCCGGGGGAAAATTCGTCGCCATCACCCAAAGGGCGCAGGCAAAGGAGGAAAAAACCAACAGGGGACGGCTGAAGGTAAGCAGGGCGGCCAGGTTTCGCGGCAATCGTTGGATTCGATTCATGATCGCTATAGGCGCCCCTTTGGCGCGCGCCGCACCCGGAGCGTGTTGCAGTGCTGTTGAAATGAAAGACCCCGCCGCAAGCGGCGGGGAAAGGACCCGCGAAAAATATTCCCCCAAAGATTCAATCCCCTCCAGCCGGCGCGGAATGCAATCCTTTCAGGAAGGGAGGTCTCAAAGGCCCCACCTTTCCTTATCACCCCTTTTCGGAAGCTGGCAAATTTCCCGGCATCGCCATCAGGGGACGGTTGCATCGATGCTGGCCAACCGGCGCCGGTTGGTTGAATTTTTCCAGCGCGCTTCGCGACGGGTAACGATGGCCTATTGGCGGAATGGGGAGCCAGCCGGGGAATCGCGGATTATTCCTGCACCACCTCGATCAGCACATCGAAAGGGGCCCCGGGGAGCGCCTTGGGGTGCAGAAAGAACACCGTGGTGCCCCGCGAACCGGGCCGTGGCGCCGCATCGAGGATGCGGAACCCCTCGCCCTGGAGGTAACCATGGGCGGCCTCGATATCCGAAACGCGGAAACCGATGTGGTTCAGCCCGCCCTTGCCGCCATTGCGATCGATGGATTTTTGCACCGGAGAATCGTCGCCGAGCGGTTCGATCAACTGGATCAGGTTCGGGCCGCCGCCGATTTTCAGGAGCACCTCGCGCACCTGGTCTCCCCCTCCAATTTCCTCGCGGTGAATCTCCCGGAAACCCAGCTGGGCGTAGGCGGCCACCTGAGCTTCCAACCCTCCCCTGGGAACGGCGATGGCGATGTGATCCACGAATAAAAAACCGGGAAGCTGGCGGGAAAAATCTGAAACTTCGCTGGGTTTGGAATCGGTCATGATTGGATGCTCGGCAATGAATGACCTCGCCGCGGGCGGCGGGGAATGGACCCGCACAAAAAGAGCCAACCGGTTTTCGATGCCAGGGCCAAATCACCGGGGTCAGCGCAGGGTGATCCAAATGGCCCCGGCTCCCCCCATCCTGGGAGGCGCCTGGATGAAATCCCGGACGTAGCGGTCGCCGTTGCGTTCCAGCCAATGAAAGACAGCCCGCCCCAGCACCGGCCCTCCCTGCCCGGAATTGTTCCCCTTGCCCGTGATAATCAGCACATGGCGCAATTTCTGGCGATGACTGACCAGCAGAAAGTTCTGCACCATCCGGATCGCCTCTTCCTGGGTCTTGCCGTGCAGGTCCAGTTCTTCATCGGGTTCCGCATCCTCGGAAAAACGCCGCCCGGCTTCGCCGCGTCCTCCCGGCGGCGGGGTCACGGCCCCGGCGAATTTGAGCGAGGGATCGAATTCCTCCCCCGCCATCAGGGCCTCCATCGCGGCGGCGCGCGCCTCGTCTTCGCCGCCGGGGGGCGGTGTCTCGAAACGGGTGATTTCAGGGGCGGTATTTTTTTCCGGGCGCCCCTCATTTTCCGGCACCGTGTTTTTCTCCGGCACCGTGTTTTTCTCCGGCACGGTGTTTTTCTCCGGCACGGTGTTTCTCTCCGGCACCGTGTTTCTTACCGGAGTGGAGGCGCCCTCCGCCAGCGGTGGCCGAGGGTGCGATGGCGTGGATTCCGCGGCGGGAGACGTTGTGGAGGACAGCACCGGGGGTGGGGCGTGGGCAGCGGTAAGGCGCCGGCCGTTCCGGCCGGTGTCCCCCTCGCCGCCTTCCAGCGGAAGCGGCAATTCCCCGTCCTCGGGCCGAGAAGAGGGCGCCCGCGATTTTTCCCCGGCGGGCGTTTTTCCCGCCTGCAGCGGCCGAACGTCCAAATGCTTCATCTTTTCCATGAACATATCCCGCTCCTCGTTCTCGGCGAGGAATCGTACGCGTTCGGCGTTCTCCCTTCGGATTGGCGCCTCCCTTCCCCAGGGCGCCCGCCGCACGTCCATTTCACGCATGGACTCGAGGAATTCCAAATCCTCCCGTTCCGGGTGGGGTGTTTTCTCGAACGGGGCGGCCTGTTGCGTGGATTCGGGCCTGGTGATGGAGCCTTGCCGTTTCAGCAAACGGGTGCGCTTTTTTTTACGGCGGGCCTGCGTTTCGCCATGTAATCTGCGCCTTGGCATTTGACGACCGTGGAATCTGGGTGGTCCAGGAGCATCCGCTCCGGGATGGGCGCAAACTCCGGATAAGACCGGGATCGCATCTCACTATCCCATATCGGGAACATTTGAGACAAACCGGGGTGGGAAAACCGGGGTGGGAAAAAAACAAGCGCAAAGAGGCGGGAAGGGGAATCGGCGCCCTTGATCTCCCTCCCCCCTGGAGGGAGTGGAGTGGCGGGGAACCGTGGGCGGCGAGCCCGTTTTATTTTCTGGCCGCCGGGGGAGGGGCGGGGCTGCCGCCATTGACCCGCGCGTTCGCATCGGTCTTGATTTGGTCGGTGCCTGCCGGGTAGACCCGCCAAAATTCCTTTTTGACCAGGCTGGTCAACATTCCGCTCTTGGAAAAACCATGGTAGGTGGACACGGCTTCCAGCATGGCAATCTCCTTGTCATTCGCCGAATAGGTACGGACTTTTTTCTTCATTCGTTCCATTATTATCGTTCCATTTTAATTTTAAAGGGAGGATTTACTTCTTTTTTTCATTCACTGGCTATTCCCTATGATTAACTTAATAAACGGCTGAAAAACCCCGGAAGTTCCTTCCCCCACAAAAACTACAAATTGTGAATAGAATTCATTCAAATTTTATTTGGCGGGTCATGGCGAAAGTTTTTTTGCAGCGGACTCCGGCGCTGGCCTGTTCGTGCGCATCGCCGAAAAATTTATCGGAATATTATTCATCTTCAACACGTATGCCGCCGCGGTTCCCAAGGGAGTCCTGGGCTGAACAGGCCCCCGGCCCATCCCGTTTGATTTTATCCCGGATCGTTGAAATACTGACCCGGTAACGAGGCTTCCGAAATCCTCGAAAATTTAGCGTCAAGCCTGAAATTATCGCGGAACCCGAGGCCCCCGCAAGCCGGGCCGGCTCACTCAAGGCCCCGATCCTAACAGAACCTTCGCACCCATCATCCCTGGCGAACCCATGAGCACAACTCCCAATCCCTCCCCGGAAATTTCACAGCTCGCAGCCAATGCGCTGCGGTTCCTTTCCATGGATGCCGTCCAGCAGGCCAATTCCGGCCATCCCGGAATGCCCATGGGCATGGCGGATATCGCCACGGTGCTCTGGGGGCGTTATCTGCGCTTCAACCCGGCCAATCCGGGTTGGTTCAATCGGGACCGATTCGTCCTTTCCAACGGGCATGGCTCCATGCTGCTTTACAGTCTGCTCCACCTGACGGGTTTTGATTTGCCCATGGAGGAATTGCGGAATTTCCGCCAATTGCACAGCAAAACGCCCGGCCACCCGGAGGCCGGGCACACGCCCGGCGTGGAGGTGACCACCGGCCCGCTGGGGCAAGGTGTTTCCAATGCCGTGGGGCTGGCATTGGCCGAGCGTTGGCTGGCCTCGCGTTTCAACCGTCCCGGTCACGAGGTGATCGATCATCATACCTATGTGTTCCTGGGGGACGGCTGCCTGGAGGAAGGAATCACTCACGAGTCCTGCTCCCTGGCCGGCCATCTGGGCCTCTCCCGCCTGATCGCCTTTTACGATGACAACCAGATCACCATCGACGGGGAGACCAGCCTGTCCTTCAGTGAAAATGTGCCCCAGCGTTTCGAGGCTTACAACTGGCATGTCCAAAGCGTGGACGGCCACGATCCGCAAGCCATCGCCTCGGCCCTGGAGGCCGCCCAGGCGGAAACGGAGAAACCTTCCCTGATCGCCTGCCGCACCGTCATCGGCTGGGGCGCGCCCACCAAGGCCGGAACGGCGAGCACCCATGGGTCGCCGCTGGGCGATGTGGAAATCGCCGCCGCCCGCGAAAAGTTGGGCTGGCCCCACCCGCCTTTCGAGGTGCCCGAGGCGGCCCTCTCGTTCTGGCGGGAGCCGGGAGCGCGGGGCGCCCAGGCCGAAGCGGAATGGAACGCCCAACTGGAAGCCTATGGCAAGGCCCACCCCGAAGAAGGCGAAGAGCTGGCCCGCATCGCGGCCGGCCGCGCCTCCACGGCCTGGGAAGCCTCCCTGAACGAACTGAAGGCAAACTGGCTCTCGCACCCCCCCGATGCGGACGCCACCCGCGGGGCGTCGGGCAAGGTGCTGGACGCCTTCGCCATGGCGCATCCGGACCTGATCGGCGGATCGGCGGACCTGACCCCCTCCAACAACACCCGGGTCAAGGCCTACGAGGATATTTCACCCGGCAAGTTCGCGGGCAAGTATATCCGCTATGGCGTCCGGGAGCACGGCATGGGCGCCATCATGAACGGCCTGGCCCTCCATGGCGGCGTGGTTCCCTACTCGGGCACGTTCCTCACCTTCTCCGATTACATGCGCCCCTCCATCCGCCTGGCCGCCATTTCCAACGCGCAGGTGATCTATGTCTTCACCCACGATTCCATCGGCCTGGGCGAGGACGGCCCGACCCACCAGCCCGTGGAACACTTCGCCGCACTGCGGGCCATACCCGGCCTGCGGGTCTACCGCCCGGGAGACGTGAGGGAAACACTGGAATGCTGGCAGGAAGCCCTGCGTCACGGGGACGGACCCAGCGCCTTGCTGCTGACCCGCCAGAAGCTTCCCACCTTGCAGGGAACCGGGGAAGGCGGCGTGGCGAAGGGGGGCTACATCCTGGCCGATTTCCCCGATGGGCCCGAAAAGCGCGCCCTGTTGCTGGCCACCGGTTCCGAGTTGCACCTGGCCATGCAGGCCCGCGACGCCCTGACCGCCAAGGGGGTGGGAGCGCGGGTGGTGAGCATGCCCTGCTGGGAGGTGTTCGAAGCGCAGACCGCCGCATACCGGGAGGAGGTGCTTCCCGATGCGGTCGAGGTGCGCGTGGCGGTGGAAGCGGGCATCTCCCAGGGCTGGCACCGCTGGCTGGTACGCGGAAAATTCGTGGGCATGACAGGCTACGGCGCCTCGGCCCCCATCGATCAGCTATACGAACATTTCGGCATCACGGTGGAAGCCGTCGTCAAGGCAGTGACCATGCAGTATTGAAGGTGGATCGGATAAAATATTCCTGATGAAAAAGGAGAAGCGTTTAACGATCGCAAAATCATTAACCCTCCAATCGATTTTTATAAAAAGATAGCGCGCCACCCATGATTTTCATCGCCCCTTCCATCCTTTCGGCGGACTTCGGCCGCATCAACGAGGAAATCGCCGCCGTTTCCGCCGCCGGCGCCGACTGGATTCACCTGGACGTGATGGACGGCCATTTCGTGCCCAACCTCACCTTCGGCCCGCCCCTGGTGAAGCGGATGGCCAAACCCGATGGCGCGCTGTTCGACGCCCACCTGATGGTCGACGCGCCGGACGCGCTGCTGGCCGGTTTCGCCGAGGCCGGCGTGGACCGGCTCACGGTTCACGCCGAGGCGCCCATCCATCTCCATCGCACCCTGCAAAACATTCGCGGCGAGGGCATGCGCCCCGGGGTGTCCCTCAATCCCGCCACGCCGCTGGAGGCGTTGGATTACGTGCTGGAAGAGGTGGAACTGGTGCTGTTGATGTCGGTCAATCCCGGCTTCGGCGGCCAGTCCTACATTCCCCAGGTGACCCGCAAAATCGCAACGCTGGCCGAAACCCTGGGCCGCCGGGGATTGGATGCGATCATCCAGGTGGACGGGGGCGTCAATGTGGAAACCATCGCGGGGGCCGCCGCGGCGGGCGCCACCGCTTTCGTCGCGGGCACCGCGGTTTTCGGAGAAAATGACTACGCCGCGGCCATCGCCAAACTGCGCGCCGCGGCCGAAGCCGCCACGGGCGGCGCCCTGGAAAATCCCGTGAAAGGCGCGGCGCGGGATGCGCCGGAAAAGCGGTGAGCCCTGCCCGGCGAGCCGTTGGAGGATACAGCGGCGGCCCGCCAAACCATGTGCCGGCGGTGTGTTGTTCGCCGCGCCCACGGCACGATGATATGCGCGCCCACGGCGCGGCCGCGAATTTTCAAATTGACGGAACACCGGTGGATATGGTGAGTTTTCTATTGTGGCCAATTTTGCAAGGCCCCGCCGGAGCCGGCAGGCGGCAAAACTCCGGCCTTTTTTTTCGCCGCGAGCGGCGTAATATGGCAGGTTGAAAAAAGATTTTGCAGACGGCTGAAAAACGCCCCGGGAAGGCCGATGCGAGATGGCCCCCGGGGAAGCGTTCTTTTGGCGCCCAACGGAAAAGGAACAACGATGCGTCTGGGTACAGTCCGATTCAGCGAGGCCGTGCTGAAAGAAGTGGAGGCCCTGTTCGCCCGTTACCCCGTCAAGGTGAACGCCCTGCTGCCCTTGCTGCATATGGCCCAGCGGGAAAACGGCGGCTGGCTCCAGCCCGGCTGGGATTCCTACATCGCCGAGTTGTGCGGGACCACGCTCAACCATGTGCGCGGCGTGATCACCTTTTACAACATGTACCGCACCTCCGCGCCGGGGAAATATCACATCATGGTCTGCACCTGCCTCCCTTGCGGCCTGTGCGGCGGAGCGGAGGTGATGGAGCACCTGGAAAAGCGCCTGGGCATTCACGCGGGCGAAACCACCGGGGACGGAATGTTCAGCCTGGAGGAAGTGCAGTGCCTGGCGGCCTGCGACCAGGCCCCGTTGATGGTGGTCAACGAGGACATGCAAAAGCGGATCACCCTTGAGCAAATTGACCGTTGGGTGGAAGATACCCGGGCCAAAAAAGCCTGAACCCCAATCAACGATCCCGCCGCGGGAGACGGGGCGATGGAGCCGGATAAAAGATTCATCCTGAACTCGAAAGCCAGGCCGATAGAGCCCTGAGCGAACATTTCCACTCACCCTTTGGACACCCATGGCCGAAGAAAAGCTGCTGCTGCTGAAAAATATCCGCCAGCAAGGATATGGTGGCGATTATGCGTCCTACAAGAAAACCGGGGGCGGAGCCGCGTTTAAAAAGGCGCTGACCGGCATGACCCCCGCGGAGGTGATCGAGACGGTCAAGGAATCGGGTTTGCGGGGACGGGGCGGGGCGGGGTTTCCCTGTGGGGTGAAATGGAGTTTCATGCCCAAGGACCTTCCGGGCCCGGATCAAAAACCCCATTACCTGGTCTGCAACGCGGACGAAGCCGAACCGGGAACCCTGAAGGACCACGTGTTGATGCTGGGAGATCCCCATATGTTCATCGAGGGCATGATGATCGGCTGTTACGCCATGCGCTCGACCCATGGGTATATCTACATCCGGGGAGAATCCCCCCATGCCATCCGCAGGGTGCAGGCGGCCATCGACGAGTTGTACAAGGCAAAGCTGCTCGGAAAGAACATTCTCGGCAGCGGAGTGCAGCTGGACCTGACGGTGCATCCTGGCGCCGGAGCCTACATCTGTGGCGAAGAGACCGCCATGCTGGACTCCCTGGAAGGCAAACGGGGCCTGCCCCGCTCCAAGCCTCCTTTTCCGGCCCAGTCGGGATTCAACGCCTGCCCCACCACGGTCAACAATGTGGAAACCCTGGCCAACATTCCCTTCATTCTCACCGAGGGGCCAAAGGCCTTCGCGGCGTTCGGCTCGGAGAACAACACCGGCACCCAGGCCGTCAGCATTTCGGGCCATGTGGAAAAACCCGGCGTTTATGAAATGGACATGGGCCACAACCTGAAATCGATCCTGGAGGATTTCGCCGGAGGCGTGCGGGGGGGCAAAAAGCTGAAAGCGCTCATTCCCGGGGGCGCCTCGGCTCCGGTGATGCGGGCCGATGAGATCGACGTCCCGTACGACTTCGACAGCCTGATGAAGGCGGGAACCATGCGGGGTTCGGCGGCGATCATGGTATTCGATGAAGACACCGACATGGTGGAAGTGGCCAATCGCACCATCCGCTTTTTCAATCATGAGTCCTGCGGCCAATGCACGCCATGCCGGGAAGGCACCTTCTGGATCAAGAACATGATCCGCCAGTTTGGCGACGACGCCGGAGACGAGGCGTTGTTGAGTCTGGTGCACCGCGCGGCGGGCAACATCATCGGCACCACCATCTGCGCCTTTGGCGATGCGGTCGGTGGAGCCTTGCAGGGTTTCGTGCAAAAATTCCCCGAAGATTTTCGCAACCATTTTCAAAGCTGAAAGCGCCATGCCGACTTTTTACCTGGATGATCAGCCAATCGAATTCGAGCAGGGGGAAACCGTGCTCAAGGCCGTGCTGCGGTTCGGGGTGCAAATTCCGCATTATTGCTACCACCCGGGCCTGGCGATCACGGCCCAGTGCCGGCAATGCCTGGTGGAAGTCACGGACATGGGCAACGGACGCGGCATGCCCAAGCTCCAGACCGCTTGTTCCACCCCGGCCTCCGAGGGCATGAAACTTTCGGCCACCTCGGAAAAGGCGCTCTGGGGGCAGGAGCTGGTCAACGAATTTCTGCTGATCAACCATCCGCTGGACTGCCCGATCTGCGACCAGGCCGGCGAATGCGACCTCCAGGACTTCGCTTTCGCCTATGGCACCGGCAAGTCGGAGATGGCGTTCGAAAAACGGGTCTACGGCTGGCGGGACGTGGGCACCTTCATCGCCCTGGAGCGCAACCGGTGCATCCAGTGCTCGCGCTGCGAGCGGTTCAGCCGGGACATCGTCGGTTCCCATGACTTCGGCGCATTCTTGCGGAGTCACGAGCTGACCTTCGACACCTGGGAGGACTCACCGATCACCCACAAATTCCAGGGCAACCTGGCGGACATCTGCCCGGTGGGCTGCATCACCAACCGCGACTGGCGCTTCAAGAAACGCGCCTGGAAATTCCGCAAGGTGGAGTCCGTCTGCCCCTCGTGTTCCACGGGCTGCAACATCACCCTGGAGCATCATCAAAACCGGGTATTCCGCATCAGGCCCCGGGAGAACCAGGAGGTCAACCGCTGGTGGATGTGCGACGAGGGCCGCGTGGGTTTCAAGCCCCTCAACGACCGTCACACCCGGCTGGGGGAGCCTCAGGTGCGGGTCAAGGGGCGATTTCAGACCGCTCAATGGGGGGCGGTGATGGAAGCCATCGCCATGCGGCTGAAGGAAATCGGGGCCAGGGAAAAACAGGTGATCGCCCTCACCGATACCCACGCCACCAACGAGGAAATGTTCATGCTGCGAAGGTTGCTGGCCGATGGGTTCGGGAGCCAGGGCGTCTTTTTTCCCTTGATTGTGGGAAAGCAGCAGGAAAAGCCGACCCACCCGCTGGAGGACGATTTCATTTTTACGCTGATCACCACCGACAAGAGCCCCAACACAGAGGGGGCCAAGCGTGGCGATTTGATCGGGGACCGGGACGACAAGCGCCTCAAGGCCGCCCTGAAAGAATCCCCCAAGGTGGTGATCGTGCTGGGCGCGCCGTTTCAGCAAAACTCGGAAATCCGGGCCGCGGTGGCCAAGGCGGAGTTGATCGTATATATCGGTGCTTTCGCCAACGCCTGGAGCGAAGCGGCCGACGTGGTGCTGCCGGGCTACACCTATGCCGAAAAATACGGCACCTGGATCAACAAGGCTGGCCGGCTGCAACGCATTCAACCCGCGTTGAACCCCCCGGAGCAGGCCAGGGACCAGGTGTGGATTCTTTCCGCGCTGCTGGGCGCCCCGGAAAACGGTGAATCCTTTGCGGACGGACGCGCCGTGTTGGAGGCGATGGCGGCCCAGGGGGGGGATTTCGCCGGAATTGGCGGGGAGCAGATCGGCCACCTGGGCCTCCAATTGAAAAAAGCGGCCAAAGAGCGGAAAAAATAAAATCCTTCCCGGTGGAACCGGTTGGGCGGAAGCCATCCGGCGGCCGGTGCGGAGAGAGAATGGTGAGATGCGGGCCGGCGCTTGATAGTCCGGCGCCACCCTTGGGCGATGTGCTTATGGAAACGTCATGGAAATGCAACTGATCTTTTTTTACGTGTTCGCGGTGCTCTCCGTGGGGGGCGCGCTTTCCGTGCTGCTGTTTCGCAGTCCGGTGTACTGCGCCATGGCGCTGGTGGGCACCTTCGGATTTTTGAGCGCCATTTTCATTTTGTTGAACAGCGAGTTCGTGGCGGCCATTCAGTTGTTGATCTATGCCGGGGCGATCATGGTGCTGTTCCTGTTCGTGATCATGCTGCTCAACCTGCGCACGGACAAGTCGCCCGGCCTCACCTGGAGCCTGCCCAAGCTGTTGGGGGTGGCGGTGTCCATCGGCATCCTCTCCCAGATGATCGGCGTGATAAACTCCCCGGCGGCGAAGATCGGCCCCAAGGATATTTTTTCTCCCCAGTATCTGGACGAAAAAGGCTCCGTGAAGGTGATCGGAGAAATCCTCTTCACGGATTATGTGCTGCCCTTCGAGATCATTTCGGTCTTGCTGATGGTGGCCGTGATCGGCGCGGTGATCATCGCCAAAAGGCACGACACCGATTCCGGCGGGGAGGGCTGATGATTCCGGTATCCCATGTGCTGACCTTGAGCGCCATCCTGTTCACCATCGGCGTGAGCGGGGTCATCCTGCGGCGCAATGCGATCGTGGTGTTCATGTGCATCGAACTGATGCTCAACGGAGTCAATCTGGGTTTCATCGGGTTCGCCTACGGGATGCAATCCATGACCGGGGTGATGTTCATGTTCTTCGTTTTAATCGTCGCGGCGGCCGAGGCGGTGATCGGCCTGGCCATCATCCTGGCCATCTTCCGCAACAAGGGAACGGTCGACATCGAAGAGATCAACCTGTTGCGCTGGTAAGCAAGGAACAACAATCCACGGATTTCGCGGATTTCACAGATTAATTTCGGGAGAATATTTTACAGGTGGTGATGTTGGTCCGAACAGGGGATAACAATGGAGGATGCGCATGCAAAAGCCGCGGTATTCGCGCTTCGAAAGTGTCTAAGAAACGCCCCCATGACCCTTTGTGCAACATGCTGGACGCCAAGGAAAAAGTATTGGGCCGTTATGGTGCCGTGTTCGCACCTTCCGCATTGCCCCATTTGACGAGGGATGAATTTCGAAGTTTTTTATATCTGGAAAACAATTGTCACTGGTCACAGTTCTATCGAAATGAAACAACACATCCGAGAAGGCCTTAAAACAGTTTGGATTATTCCCGACGGTTTTCCCTAAGCAGAACAAAGGAAAAACCTATGAGGCCATCAACCATCGCCTTAACAATTTGGCTGAGACAATTGGAACCGATTTGTGGACCTTGGACGGCCTGTTTTGGGCAATAGATCCGAACAGAAGTTCCAAGGTGATGGAACAGTTGTCACGGTTATAATGAGTACCAAAAATTTAATCTGTGTCATCTGTGCAATCTGTGGATGGGCAGTTCGCTTTTAACGGCATGAAGCAATGACTACATACATTTGGTTGATTCCGGGATTGCCCCTGTTGGGATTTCTGGTCAACGGCCTGTTGGGCCGTTCCCTGGGCAAGACCTTCGTCTCCGTGATGGGGCCCGGGGTCATCGGCGCGTCCTTCCTGGTGTCGCTGTTCACGTTCGTGGAGATGCTGGACGCGCCCGGCTATTCGCTGACCCAACATCTCTACACCTGGATCCAGGCGGGAGATTTTACCATCCCCGCCACTTTGGTGGTGGACCGCCTCTCCGGCCTCTATATCCTGATCATCACCGGGGTGGGATTCCTGATCCATCTGTATTCCGTGGGGTACATGGGCGACGAGGATGAATACGCCTACTGGCGTTTTTTCTGTTACCTCAACCTGTTTGTGTTCTTCATGCTGCTGCTGGTGCTGGGGAGCAACTTTCTGCTGCTGTTCGTGGGATGGGAGGGCGTCGGGCTGTGTTCCTACCTGCTGATCGGCTACTACTTCAAGAAAAATTCCGCCGCTTCCGCGGCCAAGAAGGCCTTCGTGGTCAACCGGATCGGGGATTTCGGGTTCATCGTGGCCACGCTGGCCATTTTCACCATTTTCGGCACGCTGGAAATCGCCGCGGTGAATGACGCCGCCAGTGTCAAGCTGGCCGCCGGGGGCGGGGCGGTTACCGCGATCACCCTGCTGATCTTCCTGGCCGCCACCGGCAAGAGCGCGCAGATTCCCCTGTTCGTCTGGCTGCCCGACGCCATGGAAGGCCCAACGCCGGTCTCGGCCCTGATTCACGCGGCCACCATGGTCACCGCCGGGTTGTACGTGGTGGCGCGGCTGAGCCATTTGTTCGTGCTGGCGCCGATGACCATGATGGTGATCGCCATCATCGGAGCGGCCACGGCCTTCTTCGCGGCCACCATGGCCCTGGCCCAAAACGACATCAAGCGCGTGCTGGCCTATTCCACCGTCAGCCAGTTGGGATACATGTTCATGGCCATGGGCGTGGGCGCGTTCATGGTGGGCATCTTCCATGTGATGACCCATGCTTTTTTCAAGGCCCTGCTCTTCCTCTGCTCCGGCTCGGTGATCCACGCCATGCACCATGAGCAGGACATGCAGAAGATGGGCGGACTGATCCGTAAAATGCCCATCACCGGTTGGACGTACGTGGTCGGCGCGCTGGCCATCAGCGGCGCCCCGCTGATCTTCGCGGGATTTTTCTCCAAGGACGAAATCCTTTGGAAGGCCTTTTCCTCGCCCTTCGGCCATCCCCTGTTCTGGATCGTAGGGGTGATCACCGCCCTGATGACCGCCTTCTACATGTTCCGTTCGGTGTCCCTGACCTTCTTCGGCAAAAGCCGGATCGATCCGCAGTTGGAGCATCACGTCCACGAGTCGCCCTGGACGATTACCTTGCCCCTGGTGCTGCTGGCCGGGCTGGCCATCGTTGGGGGTTGGGTGGGGATTCCACATCTGCTGGGCAGGTCGCTGATCCCCAACGTGCTGAAGAATTATTTCGATGGCTTCTTCGCCAAGATTCCCGAGGGGATCCATTATGGCGACGGGCTCGAGTTTGGGCTGATGGCCGTTTCCACCCTTGGGGCGCTGGCCGCCATGTATGGCGCCTATGTGCTCTTCTCGCGCCATCTCCCCCTGGCCGGGGCGTTGCGGGACAAGATGCGGCCGGTTTACAGGATGCTGAGCAACAAATACTGGATCGACGAGATTTACAACCTGCTGATCGTGCGCAGCATCCATTGGATTTCGGACAAGGTGCTGTGGCGCATCGTCGACGTGCGGATCATCGACGGCATCGTCAACGGGCTGGCGGCCAGCGCCCGCAACCTGGGCGGCGCCCTGCGCCTGACCCAGAACGGCATCGTGGAAAACTACGCCGTGGGCATCGTGGTTGGCGCGGTGTTCATATTCTGGTGGCTGCTGTTTTAGCCGTGACCTTTTGCAACATGCCGATTACGGACGAACTGAAAAGCATCAACATGCTCGAGGCCGCGGGATTGGTTGGCTTCGACCGGGTCGTGGAGGTGTTGGAGCAAAAACTGACCGCGTTCGAGTTGCGGATGCGGGAAGAATTTCAGTCGATCCGTACCGAAATGCAGACCATCCGCACCGGGATGCAGACCATGCGCGGGGATTTGCTCAAGGAACAGCGGGACCAGATGCTGAAGTTCGCGGCCCTGGTTTCCCTGATCGCGCTGGTGACCGGGACCATGATCAGGCTTTTTTGAGACTGGCTCCATGGAAAAGGACAGGCCGCGGCATTTCATGCCGGATGGTGTTATAGAGCCGGCTTCCGATTGAGGATTCAGGCGTCATTTTTTAACAGGTGAAATTCAACCCATGACCCTGCTGGGCATACCCATTCTGACCCTGGTGATTTTCTCTCCGCTGGTGGGGGTGTTGCTGCTGATGTTCGTCGGGCGCGATTCCGGCGAGTTGGCCAAGTGGGTGGCCCTGATCACCAGCGGCGCCACCTTTCTGGTGTCGCTGCCGCTATTTTTCGCCTTCGATTCGGCCACGACCCAGTTCCAATTCGTGGAGCGTATTCCCTGGATCGTTTCGTGGGGGGTGGACTACCACCTGGGACTGGACGGCATCACGCTGTTCCTGGTTTTGATGACCACCCTGCTGACGGTGGTGGCCGTGGCGGGCACCTGGAGCCAGACCACCCGCCACGTGCGCGAGTTCATGATCTCCCTGCTGTTGCTGGAGGTGGGCATGAACGGGGTGTTCGTGTCCCTGGACGTGTTTCTGTTCTTCGTCTTCTGGGAGGTGATGCTGTTCCCCATGTATTTCCTGATCGGGGTCTGGGGCAGCGAGCGGCGGCTGTACGCGGCGATCAAGTTCGTGGTGTACACCATGTCCGCCTCGGCGCTGATGATGGTGGCCATCCTGGCCATGTATTTCTACAACTACCGCGCCACCGGAGTGTTCACCTTTTCTCTGCTGGAGTGGTACCAACTGGACCTGCTGATCGAGGTGCAATACTGGATGTTCGCCGCCTTCGCCTTGGCTTTCGCGGTGAAGATTCCCATGTTTCCCTTCCACACCTGGCTCCCGGACGCCCATGTGGAAGCGCCCACCGCGGGTTCGGTGATCCTGGCGGGGGTGCTGCTGAAAATGGGCGCCTATGGCTTCATCCGTTTCGCGCTGCCGCTTTTCCCGGGGGCCACCACCGAATTTTTGCCCTGGCTGATCGGCCTGTCGGTGGTGGGCATCATCTACGGCGCACTGGTGTGCATGGTGCAGCCGGACATGAAAAAGCTGGTGGCCTATTCCTCCGTGTCCCACATGGGGTTCGTGATGCTGGGGTTGTTCGCCCTCAACGATCAGGGGGTGCAGGGCGGCATCCTGCAGATGATCAACCATGGCATCAGCACGGGCGGGCTGTTCCTGGTGGTGGGGATGATTTACGAGCGGCGGCACACCAAATCCATCGCGGAGTTCGGGGGGCTGATGCGGGGGATGCCGATTTACGCGACCCTCTTCCTGGTGATCGTGCTGTCCTCCATCGGGCTGCCCGGCCTCAACGGATTCGTTGGCGAATACCTGATCCTGGTGGGGGCCTATCAGGTCAACAAGACAGCCGCCATCATCGCCGCCTCCGCGGTGATCCTGGCGGCGGTGTACCTGCTGTGGATGTTCCAGCGGGTGTTCTTCGGCGAGGTGACCAATCCCAAAAACGAGGGAACGCCCGACCTCAACTGGCGCGAGGTGAGCGTATTGGCGCCGCTGATCTTTTTGATCGTCTGGGTCGGGGTCTATCCCAGCCCGTTTTTGGGGAAGATTGAAACCTCGGCCAGTCATTTCATTCAATTGGTTCACACCAAACCCGCCGAACGGCGGGCGATGCTGTTTCCGAAAATGGCCAGCTCCCAGGAGACCAAGCCTGCGGTCGCACTGCGTCCCGGAGGCGTGAAAACCCGATGATCCCCAACCTGACCACGCCCGATTTTCTTTCCATCCTCCCCGAAACCATCGTGTTCGTGATGGGCATGGTGGTGCTGTTGTTCGACCTGTTCGGGCGGGGACGCCCCATCCGCAACCTGGCCTACCTGACCCTGTTGACACTGGCCGCGGCGGCCTACGCGGATTGGACCCTGCTGGGCCAGGGCCTTTCGGGTTTTCAGGGCACCATCGTGGCGGACAATTATTCCATCGCCTTCGAGCTGGTGTTTTTGACCGTCACCGCCTTCACCGTGCTGATTTCGATTCGCTATCTGGAGGATCAGGAGTTCTGGTTCGGGGAATATTACGCGTTGTTGCTGTTCGCCACCGGCGGGATGATGCTGATGGCCTCGGGCCGCGATCTGTTGCTGATCTTCATCGGCCTGGAGATCCTCTCCATCTCCAGCTACGTGCTGGTCGGCATGTTCCAAAAAGATCCGAAATCCAATGAAGCCGCCTTGAAATACTTCCTGCTGGGCGCCTTCGCCACCGGATTTCTGCTCTATGGGATCGTCATGCTCTACGGCGCCACCGGCTCCATTCATCTCGATGGCATCGCCAAGGCCCTGGACGGAAAATCCGCCGCGGAAAACCCCTACATCCTCTTCGGGCTGGGTTTTCTGTTGGTGGGGTTCGGCTTCAAGATTTCCCTGGCGCCTTTCCACATGTGGACACCGGATGTCTACGAGGGGGCGCCCACCACCATCACCGCCTTTTTATCCGCCGGGCCCAAGGCGGCTGGATTCGCCGCCCTGGTTCGCATCCTGGTGGAGGGCCTGTCCGCCACGCAATTTCATTGGGTGCAGGTTTTGTGGTTGCTGGCCGCCATCACCATGACCGTCGGCAACGTGCTGGCCCTGCAGCAAGACAACATCAAACGCATGCTGGCCTATTCCTCCATCGCCCACGCGGGTTATATTCTGGTGGCGGTCGTGGTGGGTGGCGCGGAAGGGCTGGGCGCGATCATTTTTTACGCCATGGCCTATACCTTCATGAACTTCGGCGTGTTCGCGATCCTGATCCTGGCTTCCTCAAAAGGGCGCGAGCGGGTCACCTTCGACGATTACGCGGGCTTTGGCTATCTCGAACCGGCGCTGGGATTGGCCATGCTGGTGTTCATGCTTTCCCTGGCGGGCATTCCCCTCACCGCCGGGTTCGCCGGCAAGTTCCAGATCTTCAAAACAGCGGTGGAGCAGGGCTACATCTGGCTGACCGTGATCGGCGTGCTCAACAGCGTGGTGTCGATCTACTACTACCTGCGCATGATCGTGGTGATGTACATGCAGCAACCCACCAACCACAGCATATCCCAACGCGCAGTGCCCTCGGTGCCGCTCTACGCCGCCATCGCGATGGCCATCGCCGGGGTGATGCTGTTGGGCATTTTCCCCTCGCTGTGGATGGACCTCTCCCTGGAGTCCGTCTCCGTGATGACCGCTGGCAGGTAGCAGCGGGTCCTTTCCCATTCAGTGAAAAAGGCGGCGGTACCCTCTCCCGTATCCGGCCGCCTCCCCTATGCGGGAAGGATGGCTTGGTTTATCCTGGAGGTAGCGGGGCAGGCCGGAGAATGGCATGAAGATTTGTCACCGTTTGCCACACGGATGGATATTCCATCTATGTTTTCTCGGTTTTACGGTGAAAGGATCCTTGCGGAAAAGTGGAGCAAACCCATGAAGGCGAAACAAGGTGTGGATGAGGATTTGTTAAACGATGTGGTCCGTCGAATCACCGAGGCTGTGTCACCCAAGCGAATCATTTTGTTCGGGTCCGCGGCAACCTTGGATCGAGGAAAACCTGGCGATCTGGATCTGTTGATCGTAATGGCGAATGGGATGCATCGCCGGGAGACGTCAATGGCGTTGCATCGGAAATTGGCCGGTTTGGGCATCGCCAAGGACATCGTCGTGGTCACGGAAAAAGACCTGTTGGAGCATGAAGGGAATCCCTCCCTGGTGCTTTACCCGGCCCTTCGCGAGGGACGGGAGTTGTACCGTGCCTCCTGAGAGGTTCCCTCCCGGTTCGGCCCGGGATTGGCTCGCACGGGCAAAAGGGGATTTGTCCCTCTCCCGGATCGAATTGCCTGACGGGGCTTTTTTTGAGGATTTATGTTTTCATGCCCAACAGGCTGCCGAGAAGGCGCTTAAAGCAGTGTATGTCCATCACGACTGGACTTTTCGTTACATTCACGATTTGGCGGAATTAATCGATGACCTGGAAACCCATCGTCTCAGGATTCCTGACGCGGTAAAACACGCCATCGGTTTGAACACCTACGCTCATGACACCCGGTATCCAGGCTTGGGGGAGCCAGTTACCTCCGGGGAGCATCGCCAGGCGGTGGATATGGCCTCGGCGGTCGTAGAATGGGCGGAGAAGGTGATGGGAATTCCAACGCGTGATTCTTGATGGAGGTCAGTCCCCCTTCGTTTATTACACCGGATTTTTGAAATCACCCCGCTTCATCCCTTCTTCCGCGGACAGATTCCCTGGAAAAAATGTGGTAAAGTGAGTACCGAGAATATTTTCAGGCCTACAATGGGTCTCACCCGGCGATCACCCCACCGAATTTAACTTTCATCCTGTCCAATTCCACCCAGGGAACCGTATTGATGGATCAGCAACAAACCGGGCACGCCCCCACCTGGCTGCACCGTATCGAATCCGCCGCCCAGTTCCTTGGCCGTGGCGCGGGCTTGTTGCGGGAGATCCTGCTTTACCCTTTTTACGTGCTTTACCAGATGCGGCTGGAGGCCGCGAGCGCTACCTGGCGGATTCCCCGCCATATTGGAATCATCATGGACGGCAACCGCCGCTTCGCCCGGAATCTGCAACTGGACAGCATCAACGAGGGACACGTCCGGGGGGCCGACAAGCTGGAGGACGTACTCAACTGGTGCGAAGAGGCCGGAGTGGAGGTGATCACGATCTGGATTTTCTCCCTGGACAATTTCAATCGGGACCCTGCCGAGGTCAAGGGGCTGATGGAATTGTTCGAGAAAAAAATTCTCGAACTGGTCGAGCATCCCCGCATTCACCGCAGCCAGATGCGGGTGCGCTTTCTGGGCAAGGTGGAAGTGCTGCCCGAACCGGTGCGAAAGGCCATCGCCAATGCCGAGGCCGCCACGAAGATGTACAGCCGCCGGGTGCTCAACGTAGGGGTGGCCTATGGCGGGCGGGAGGAAATCATCGAGGCCTTCCGCCGCTATCTGAGAGACCAGGCGGCCAAGGGCGTCGCCACCGAGGAGATCGCCCGGGGTCTTGAACCGGCGTCCATCGAGCCCTATCTCTACACCTCCGATTTACCCGATCCGGACCTGATCATCCGCACCAGCGGAGAGGTGCGCCTTTCGGGATTTCTGCTTTGGCAGAGCGCCTATTCGGAGTTTTATTTCTGCGATACCCACTGGCCGGCCTTCCGCAAGATCGATTTCCTGCGCGCGCTCCGCGATTACGACCGGCGCCAGCGCCGCTTCGGCCGCTGAGCGCGTTTCGCAGGGAAGCTGTTCGGGCGGGAGGCGTTCAGGCAGGGCCGGCAGCGTATGGAGAAGGGGGTGACTTCATTCGCTATATTGCTGTAGATACGACGCTTTTCCCCTCCCTATGCCAATGGAGAGGGGAGGAAGCCGTAGGCCGTAGGGGTGAGGCTTCACCCTGAGCGGCGCTGAAGGCGATAGTTCACCAAGGCCCGGTAGACCCATATCCCCAATCCCGACATCCACACCAATGCCCCGGCCTGGATCGCTCTGGGTGCGGCGAGGAATTGTCCCGCCAGCAGCGCGGCCGTCCCCGCGTGGAATAAGCCCCGCCCCGCCCGGATGCCGATCTCACTGGGTTCCGGATGGGTGGCCAGCAGGGAGTGCATAAACATTTCGGGCAGAGCCACCCCCGCCAAAAACGCGATCACGCCGGTTTTGGTGAGCATGACGACTTCGGCGAAATTCGCCCCGCGCCCCAGCCGAATCGCCGTGTACAGCAGGAGCAGTCCGGTGGCCAGCCACCCAGCCCGCCGTTCCAGCCGTTCCAGCAGGGGCCGCCACGCCAGGCGCCCGGGGAGCGCCACGAACAGCAGCAAACCGCCCAGCAACCCCAAACCGCCGGGCAAAGCCAACCGCGGCGCATCGGCCGTGACCGAAAAAGCCACCGCCATCACACCGGCGGCGGCAACCGCCGTGGCGGCGTACCACTGGCCCAAGGCCCCCGGCGGGTTCAACCCTGGGGAACGCTTTTCTTCCCCTCCCCAATTCTCCCCTCCAAACAGCGCCCCGGGGAGCAGCGCCAGGGGAATGGCGAATAAAAATCCACCGGCCATCATATGCACCAGCACTGTATCGTTGGAGTATATTCCGTAGTCTCCCGTGCGGGCGTCCATCACCAACAGGGCGCCGATGGCGCCCGTCACGGCCAATCCGACACCCGGCAGATGGGCCGCCAGGCACAGCGGACGGCCGGGTTCGCGGCGCCACGCGGCCACCATGCCGTGGAAAATAGCCAGCAGGATGGCCGTGGGGAGCAGGTAATGCCCTCCGGTATGCGCCGCCAGGGTGTTGTGGTTGAGGAAGCCCCATATCATCGTGACCACGCCCACCAATTGGAAGGGGAAAATCACTTCCCGGAACAACCAGAAGGGCGCTTGGCCTCCATAAAGGGTTTTCCAGAGCCGGTTCTCCGTCTGAAACGCCGCGCCGAGGAGCGCCCCCGCGGTGAACAAATGAATCGCGCCGGGAAGCAGCAGGTGGCCGGCGGCGAAAATCGGGATGCCCGGCACGGCCACGAACAGGATCATTCCCGCCAGGGCGGAGAGCACGGAGAGCGCGTTGAAGAAGGGGGTCATGGAAAAATGGGGCCGTTTTTCCGCTGTGATGGGATTGATTTTCGCGATGATTTTCGCAATGGAAATATCCCTATGATAAGATGATTGCTTTAGGCCCGCAATTGGCGATTGACGATATCCCGCTTCGTCAGGGCCCCGCCAGGAGAATCTCCCATGCCCGACGTCCTGCAGCATGTTTCCGATTTCCCGAAAACCGCCCGCCTGTCGGAACGGGTGCATCGGATTTTGGGCATGAACCCCTCGCCTTTCACCGGCCCCGGCACCAACACCTACCTGGTGGGGATGAACTCCCGCTTTCCGGTGTTGATCGACACCGGAATCGGCAAGCCCGAATGGCGCGAATTGCTGGAAGGCCACCTGGCCCAATGCGGATCGCCACGGGTGACCCGCTGCCTGATGACCCACGCCCATCCCGACCACATCGGCGGCGCCGGCGACCTGCGGAAACTGTTTCCCCAGATCGAGTTTTACAAGTATCCCTGGCCCGAGGTGGACGGAGGCAACGGCCTGGAGGCCGCTCCCATCTCTGACGGCGACGTGTTCTGGGAGGGTGAGGATTTCATGCTGAAGGCGGTGCATTCTCCCGGACACGCCCCAGACCATATCTGCTTTCACCTGGTGGACGCGGAAGAGGACGCCCTGTTCACCGGGGACGTGGTGCTGGGCGTGGGCACCACGGTCATCCCGCGCGCCGGGGGCGATCTGGCGGCCTACCTGGACACCTTGCGCCGGCTGTTGGAATTGAACGTGAAGCGCATTTATCCCGGCCATGGCCCGGTGATCGACAATCCGCGAGAGAAAATCGAGTTTTACCTGAGCCATCGCCTGGAGCGCGAGCGGCAGATCCTGACCGAGTTGGAAGGCGGCCGAAACACCGTCGTGGCCATCGTCAAGTCGATCTACCGGGAATACCCGGAAAACCTCCATGCCGCCGCCGGACAGTCGGTCGGCGCGCATCTGGACAAACTGGAAAATGAAGGGCGTGTCACCCGGACACAGGACGATCCGCCCATTTTTTCCCTCAAGACCTAAAATCATAGCGGGCCGGAAAAATTGCTCTGGCCCCTGCTTCATTTTCAGCGGCCGGTTTTCCCTGGCCCCATGGCATTACGCCACCTCTGTAATTGATCGGCCCCCATGAGCGAATCCACGGCAGTGAACACTCCATCCTCCAGCGCCGACGGGGTGAAGTGGGATTTGGGAGACCTGTACACCGAACCGGCGGGGCCCGGCATCGAAAAGGACCAAAGCGGAGCCGAGGAAGAAGCAGTCCGGTTTTCCGAACGCTACCGGGGAAAAATAGGCGGCCTCTCTCCGGAGCAACTGGCGGCGGCGATGGCGCAATGGGAAGCCATCTCTGAACAGGGCGCCCGGCCGCTGATTCATGCGCAGCTGCGCTTCGCGGCGGACACGGCGGGCGCCGGACTGGGCGCCACCTTCCAACGGGCCAAGGAACGCCACACGGCGGTGATGGAACAGTTGATTTTCGTGGAGCTGGAATGGCAGGCGGTGCCCGAAGCGCGCGCCCGGGAGTCGATGGACCACCCGGCGCTGTCGGGCTACCGGCATATGCTGGAAAAAATCCGCCGGGAGACCCCCTACACCCTCAGCGAACCCGAAGAAAAGCTGCTGGCGGTCAAGAACAACACCGGGAGGAGCGCCTTCATGCGCCTGTTTGACGAACAGGTGAGCGGACTGCGGTGTTCTTTCGCACCCCCCGATGCGCCGGCCAGGGAAGTGTCGCTGGAGGAAGCCCTGGCCGAATTGTACGGGCCACACCGCGAAAGGCGCATCGCCGCCGCCCGGGCCGTCACCGAAACGCTGCGCCCCAACCTGCGCATGCTGGCCTATATTCTCAACACCCTGGCCCAGGACCATGCCGACAACGACCGGTTGCGCCAGCGGCCCCACATGATGCTGGCCCGCAACCTCTCCAACGAGATCACCCAGCCCGGGGTGGACGCCCTGCTGGAAGCCTGCGGCCGGGGAAACGCCCTGGTGGCCCGCTACTACCACCTCAAGCGGCGCCTGCTGGGGCTGGAATCGTTGTACGACTATGACCGCTATGCGCCGGTTTTCACGGACCTTCCCTCCTCTACTTTCGCCGAGGCCCAGCAGACCGTGCTGGAGGCCTACCAGGACTTTTCCCCTGAAATGGCGGATATCGCCGGTCGATTTTTCAAGGGGAACTGGATCGATGCGGAACTGCGCACGGGGAAAAGCGGCGGGGCCTTCTCCGCCGGTACGATCCCCAGCGCCCATCCGTACATCATGCTCAATTACACCGATACCATGCGCGACGTGATGACGCTGGCCCACGAGTTGGGCCATGGGGTGCATCAGTATTTATCCCGTGCCAGGGGCTTTTTTCAGATGGACACCCCCCTCACCACCGCCGAGACCGCATCGGTGTTCGGAGAGATGCTGGTTTTCAAAAAACTGATGGCCACACAAAGCGATCCCAAGGCGCGGTTGGGGCTGATCTGCGGCAAGCTGGAGGGCATTTTCGCCACGGTGTTCCGCCAGGCCGCCATGACCCGCTTCGAGCAGAAAGTGCACACCGCCCGCAGGGAACAGGGCGAGTTGGAACCGGCGGCCATCGGGGCGTTGTGGATGGAGGTCAACCGGCCCATGTTCGGGGATGCGCTGGAATTGACCGGGGACTACGCGGACTGGTGGGCCTACATCCCGCATTTCATCCACAGCCCGTTTTATTGCTATGCCTACAGCTTTGGGGAATTGCTGGTGCTGGCCCTGTTCGGCCGCTACGAGCAGGAGGGAAAAGCCTTCGTGCCGCGCTACCTGGAACTGTTGTCGGCCGGCGGCTCCCAATCCCCAGCGGCCCTGCTGTCCCGGCTGGGAATGGACATCGAGCACCCCGGCTTTTGGAATCAGGGCATCGCGTTGATCGAGGAAATGGTGGCCACCGCGGAATCCCTGGCGGAAGATTTCCAAGGAGCGCAGGCGGCCGGCTGACCCCTCCCTTGCCTCAACTGGAAAATTCCGAAAAAATGGGGTCGAACATTAATGATGGAAAAAACAGTGTTGCGTATGATTCTGAAAAGCCCGTGATTTTGAAAAACGTATGATTCTGAAAAACCCATGATCTTTCAATCCCCCCCTTATGGCGGCAGGCGTCCCGGCGCCACCCCGGCGGCGATCACGCCGGAGGTTCCCTGGCAGGTCGGCGCGGGCCGCTGGGATTTCTCCCGTCCCCTCATCATGGGCGTGCTCAACGTCACCCCGGACTCCTTCTCGGACGGCGGCGCCTACCTGGAACCGGAGCGGGCCCTGTCCCGCGCCAAAACCCTGTGGGCCGAAGGCGCGCATCTGATCGACCTGGGCGGGGCTTCCTCGCATCCCCTGGCTGCTCCCGTGGCCGCGGAGGAGGAATTGGCGCGTATCGCGCCGGTGCTGGAACGGCTGATGGCCGAGGTGCCCCTGCCTGTTTCCGTGGACACCCAGAACCCCCGCGTGGCCGAAGCCGCCCTGGGGATGGGCGCCCATCTGATCAACGACGTGAGCGGAATGATCGATCCGGCCATGCCCCGGCTGGCGGGAAACCACGGCGTGCCGCTGGTGATCACCTACAACAACCTGACCGTGCCCAAGGAAGCCAGCGGCCTGTCCTTCATCTCGGACATGCTGGCCTTCTTCGACGAGAGGATCGACGAGGCCGAAGGGGCGGGCGCGACCCGCATCCTCCTCGATCCGGGGTATGGATTCGGCAAGACCCTGGAGGAAAACCTGACCGTGCTGCGCTCCCTGCCCCTGCTGCGGCGCTTCAACCGTCCGCTGCTGATTTGCACCTCCCGCAAGGGTTCCCTGGGGCGGCTGGTGGGGGAAGCGGTGCCGAAAGAGCGGCTGGGCGCCTCGGTGGCCAGCAGCCTCTATGCGGCCCAACAGGGCGCGCAGATGATCCGGGTGCACGATGTCAAGGCGTTCCGGCAGGCGCTGGACATATGGCGGGCCATCCACGCGGTGGCCGGGGAGGATGAAGCGGATGGAACGTCCGGCCCGCGCTGAAATCCGATGGCGTTTGGTCATTTGGCCGCCAAGCGCCTTGACGGGAACCTTTGCGGTTCGCGGTTAAAATCTGCGTAATCTGCGTAATCCGTGGATTAAAGCTGTTGCGGTTCCCCCCTTTGATCTGCCCGGGGATGAGAAGATTTTCGCGAAGGTCCTGCTTTTGGAAGCCGGCCGGCGATCTCCGATTGGTTCAGCCAATCACTCGGTCAAAACCGCCCGCCCTTCCCGCACGAGGGCGTCGAAGCGCGCCTCCAGCCCATGGTGGGTGCCCCGCAGCCGGTTCACCACGGCCTCACCCCAATCGAGATATTCCCGCTTGCGTTCATCGTCCCAGTGGGGCGGATGGTGGATCATGTCGCCGATGTTGGCGATCAGGTCCGACAGCTTGAGCAGGCGGGCCTCGCGGCTTTTCCCGGCGATATTGCTGACCGTCTGGGATTTCCGCTCCTCGCGGCGCAGGTTTCCGTCGTCGGTGACCTCCATCACGATCCGGGTCACCCGCTCCCCGAACGCCTCCACCAGTTCCGCTTCGGTGGTGCCGGTGTCCTCCACCACGTCGTGAAGGATGGCGGCCATCAGCAATTCCACGTCGCTCCCCAGCCCCAGGGCGGCCAGTTGTTCGGCCACTGTGATGGGGTGATTGATGTAGGGCGCGGCGGTGGCGCCCTTGCGGCGATGGTCGCGGTGTTTTTCCGCGGCGAAGCGCAGGGCCTGCAACAGACCGGACACGCCGGCCCCTGAAACGAGATCACCTGAAACTGCATCGCCTGAACCCGCTGTGCCTGAAACACCGGCGCCTGAACCTGCTGTGCCTGAACCTGCATCGCCGGAAAAGCCCCCGCCGGATGCGGTCATTGGGACTGGCCCTCCTTGGGTTCCGTGGGCTTTGAAGAAGACGCCGCTTCGGTGTTCACCGCCTCCCCGGTGGCGGCTGCCTGCTGGCGGAACAGGGCGCAGAATTTGAGGAAGCGCACCTGGTTTTCCAACCCGTCGAAGATGGCCACGGTGAGGCCGGGCCATCCATCCCGGAAGCCCCCTTTGAGGAAGTAGCGGCGGACAAAACGGCTGGAAGGCGTCCAAAACAAATAGCGCAAAGCCATGCCCGGCCCGGGCCGTTTGCCTTCGGCCAGCATGATATCGGCGTTGAAGGAAGAGTAAAAATCCAGCTTCTTCATCACTTCGGCGGTGGTGGGATTGGTGTAGTGCTCCATGGCCTCCGCGAACGATCCGATTTCGCCATCCACCTCCAGCTTTTCATGCACATGCTTGCAGGGAAACCGGGCCCG
The DNA here is from genome assembly GCA_022573975.1 of SAR324 cluster bacterium. Taxonomy (GTDB): domain Bacteria; phylum SAR324; class SAR324; order SAR324; family JACQKK01; genus JACZSY01. The sequence goes on from JACZSY010000009.1 coordinate 30,510, forward strand.
CCCCTGGCGGAACAACCGCAGCTGGGTGTCGGGATACTGGCCCCCATGGCGCAGCCAAGCGCCCAGGTAGAAATTTCGGCGGGGCAGGCTGAAGGCGTTCTGGGGCGGATTGGAGGCGATCGCCGCGCGGATTTCCTCGCCCAGGGCGGGTGGGATCACCTCATCGGGGTCCAGGTAGAACACCCAGTCGGCCGTGGTCTGCCCGATGCCGAAGGTCTTGTTGACGTTGAGGTTGGCCAGGTTCGGGCGGGCGAAGACCCGCCCGGTGAACCGCCGGGCCACCTCCGCCGAGCCGTCGCTGCTTTCGCAATCCACATAGACCACCTCGTCGGCCCAGCGGATGCTTTCCAGGCAGCGGGGCAGGTTGTGAGCCTCGTTGTGGCCGATCAGGCTGAAGGCGATGCTGGTCATTGGATTACCATAATACGGATCGCCGCGGGGGCCAATGGGGGATGGAGACCTCACAGGGCAACCGCATTCTAAAAGCTAAAATTAAACAACCCCTAAAGCTGCCAGGTGTCCAGAGGGCAACGCCCTTTGGCCGCCAGAGGCATTTTTTTAGAATGCGGTCACCCTGACAAATCTCATGGGAGCCTGAGAAAACTTTTCCGCTCCCCCAATCATCCCGGCTCCGGCTTCAACCGCCCTCCTCCCCACCCTCACCCCATGCCTCCATCGCCGCCAATGCCTGGGCAGCGCCGATGGAGGCCACGCAGTTGAAATGGGGACAGCGCTCCCCTTCGCAGGTCACGCAGCCTTTGGGAAATTCCGTGGCCAGCAGGTAGCGCCGGAAATCTTCCGGGGCGGCCGGATGGGGCAGGGTGCGCCAGCGCGTGGGGGCCGAGACGCGGTTCTGGGGGTAGAAGGCCACATGGGGGGTGCCGGTCAGCCCGGCCAGATGCAACGGCCCCGAGGAATTGCCGATGAACACCCGCGCGGCGGCGATCAGCGCCGTCAAATCGGGCAGCGGCAGGCCGATGTGGAGTTCCGCGCCCTGCACCGCTCCGAACCATTGCTCCAGCACCGGGCGGTCCGCCTCGTCCCCGACGATCCTCACGGCGAGGCCCTTGTCCAAAAACCGCCGCGCCAGGGTCACAAAGTTTTCCATCGGCCAGGCGAGCGCCGTGCCGCTCCTTTTATGGGGGTGGATCACGGCGAAGGGGTCCTTGAAATCCATCGGGGGCGGGGGGAGCGCCAATCTGGGTTGCCGGTAGACGGGTTCCAGGCCCAACAGGGGCAGGTAGCCCAGATTGAGCTGGTATTCCGGTTGGGAAGACGCCTTCCGGCTGGTCTTGAATCGGGCGTTGAAGCGCCAGAAAAACAGCCTCCGCGCCGGCCCCGCCCGCAACGGGATGCCCGCCCGCTTCACCAGCCTGGCCGTGGCCGCCTCCGCATAAACCACCAGGGCGGCATCGAATCCCTCCCCGCGCAATCGGGATGCCAGCCGGCGGGTTCCGGCTTTGCGGTCCCTGGGGGAAAACAGGCCCTGGTGGCGCTTGAGCAGAAAGCCATCGTCGGGGATGGCGGCGTCGATGTCCGGGAGCAAGGGGATCAGGGGCATCAGGGCCGTATGCACCAGCACGGTGACGTGACAGCCGGGCCATTGGGCCTTCAGGGAGGCGACCAGGGGCAAGGTGAGAATGAAATCCCCCAACCCGTCGTTGCGGACAATCAACATGCGCGGGTGCTGCTTCTGCCGCAGGCGGAGGAGGGCCGCGCCCATTTCTGCGCTCATTTCCGCGCCTGTTGGGATTCCGAAGGCCGCCACCGGGATTCGGCCCAGCCCACCACCTCGGACACCACTTCGCTCCAACGGGTCTCGTTGAACAACTCGTGGCGGAAGCCGGCAAACTCCTTCAGGGTTTTATCCTCGCAATCCACGCGCTGGAAAAAGCGCCGGATGGCGTCGGTATTGACCACCCGTTCCTCACCGCTACAGAGCATCAGCAGCGGAAAGGGCAATGAAAATTTGGCCCTTCGCACCCTCTGCAACGCACGGCGCATGGCCAGGAAAAAACGCGCCGTGATGTGACTGAACCGCAACGGGTCCTGGCCATAGTCGTCCCAGATATCCTTGTTGGCGGTCAGGGCGTGGGGGCGCCGGAGTCTGGGAAAGCGAAAACCCGGCTTGACCCAACTCAGCAATTTAATGATCAGGGGATAGAAAAACGCCACCGGGCGTATCATGCCGAGGAAGGGGGAGGCCAGCACCAGGCCCTCCACCCGCGGAGCATCCGGCGAAGCCAGGCCATGGAGGGCGGCCAGGGCGCCGTTGCTGTGCGCCAGGATCACCAGGGGCGAATCCTCATCCCGGAACGGCGCGACGCCTTCGCGCAACACGTGGGCCAGCCCCGCCGTGAGCACGTCGAAATCGCCCACGTCCCCCGGAGCGCCGCCGGATTGACCGTGATGGTAATGGTCGAACAGATAGGCGGAAATTCCCTGCTCGCGAAACGCCTGGGCCACGTGATGCCACCACCCGCTGTGCTCGGAGAAGCCATGGGAGATCAACAGGTGCAGCCAGGGATCGGACGCGGGATAGGGAAAAAAGGCCAGACGCCCGTGGGGGCCCTCCAGCCATGTTGGGCTGGGTGGGTTCCTGGACAGGCCGGGTGAGCTGGATTGCATGGAGCCTGGAGATTCCTTGGCTTTACCTATTGGCTGCGGCGGACGGCCCTTGCAGGAGATCGAACCGGGCGGTCAAACCGATGAGAGACGAACCTGATCGTAGGGCACGCTGAGGGGCAGGGAAAAAACGACCTGATCGTCTCCCGGGGGGCTGCCCAGTGCGTGAATGGAAATCGTGTCGTCATGGAGGGAGATGGCGATGCGGAGACCGGGCAGCACCGTGGCCAGTTCACACTCGAATATCTTCACGCCGCAGGCATCGATTTCATCCACCCCTTGGGATCGGCCAATCACCTTCAGCAGGGACCCCTGGGCCTGCACCACGATGTCCCGGCCCTGGTGAACATTCAACCATTCGATGACTTCCCCGCGATTTTCGAATCCCATTTTCCACTCTCAAGGAAGGCGCCCCGGCGCCCGGCCTGTGGGACAGGCTGGCAACCGGGGCGGCCGGTAAACATTGTTCAATGCTCCATATACCTTATACCATGGCTGGCTTGACAAGGCCATGATGACGCCATTACCCTACCCCTCTCAGGTGCCCGCCCCGTGCGGGTGAAAAGGGAATCCGGTGTGAAACCGGAGCTACCCCCGTAACTGTAAGCGCCACGCGGAAATTTTTCCAGCCGCCTCTATTGCCACTGGGGCTGACACCCTGGGAAGGCTGGCTGGAGGGCGCGAGCCAGGAAACCTGCCTGAATTCATGCTTCGATACCCTTCGGAGGGAAGGCGGAAGTTCTCCTTGGTTTGTCAGGGCCAGGTGCCAACATGAGGTGTCCGGCGGCATTTCCGCCGGTGCGACATCATTTCCCTCCCCATGAGCGGCTTTGCGGTTGGCGGATCGGCGGCGGGAATCCGTAAGGGTTTCCCTGGCGTTCCGGCGCCGGATTTTCCACCGTGAGGCCATGAACACCCCGTTCTCGGGATGGTCCATGGGATTTCTGTACGGTATATTTCTGCGCCGTGGCTCTCCGCGCCGTGTTCCCCCCCGGGAAAAATTCCTCCACGGGGCGGCGTCCGTGAGGTGGGCGGCGCCGGTGGTGTGTATCGGGTTGGCGGTGACGCTGTTGAGCGCCTGCGGCGATCCGAAGCAGGGGGACCCGGTGGGGACGGTGGCTCAGTCCAGCGACCCGGTGCCCTCCGGACCCCATCTGTATTGCATCGTCAACGTCGGCCAAACCCTCACCACCTTCAGTCTCGACGACCGGAAGGTGCTGCCGGAGACGGCCCGTATCCTCGACCTGGACCCGGTGGGGCCCTGGTTCGACGCCACCTCCGGCGACGGGTTTTATCTGGCCCGCGTGGACGGCAGCGGGGCCGGGGCCAACGCCTTGATCAAATTCGACCCCAAAACCACCATCGAACAGGCCCGGCTCAAATTTCCGCCCAACTCCAATCCCAATCAAATGCTGATCCTGCCCAACCATCCCGGCATGGCCTGGGTGGCGCTGAAGGGGGCCACCTTCGACAATTTCGCCACCAACGGGCTGTCGGTGGTGAACCTGTCCACCATGACCGACGAGGCCTTTTGCGACCTCAACGCGGCGACGGATACCTGTCCCCGGCTGGTTCCGGATCAGGAGGGGGAAAAACTGACCTCCCTGCTCGGGTTTTACTGGGATGCGGGCGGCTGCGGCGGCGCGGGCTGCGCCTACGCCGTGGTGGGCAACTTCGATGGAGGGGTGCGAAATGGCTGGCTGCTGGTGCTGAGCGTGGACGTGGACGGCAAACCGGTGTTTCAGGACGCGATCCGGCTGGGGCGCAATCCCCGGCTGGAGATGGTGTTGGATGGCGAGGGCGAGTTGTGGGTGGTCAACAATGGCGGGTATGTCCACTTCGGCGGCGACGGCGCCGCGGGCACGCTCCAGGTGCTGAATACCTCCCTGTTCGCCAATGGCTTTGCGGGGGACGGAACGCTGGACACGATTTCCGTCGCCGCCGATCCCGCCAGCTGCGATTCCCCGCCCACGCCCGACCCGGGTTGCGATCCCACCGGAATTTATTCCCACCAGTCTCCCGGTGGCCTGTCGGCATGGGTCACCACCTACCCCCATGACGTGCTGCGCACGCTCGATTTGTCCGGCTACGCCATGGATGCGTTGGACACAGGGCTCCCGGCGGTAACGGGGCCGTTTTTTTCCGTGCAGAACCCAACCGCCGCGCTTTTCGCCGGGTTGAACGGGTTCGGACAGGCGCGCCTGGGGGAGATCGATCCCGCCACCGGCGCCAAGCTGGCCGAATACGACCTGCAAGCCGGACAGGGCCCGGTGTCCTGCGCGGAATTCGACACGCCATGACCTGGAAATACCCGGACAGAAATCCCATTCAGCCCGAGAACGAGGAAAAGGAGATGGAAAACGATGACACGGAAGAAAAAAATGCGGGGTGGATTTTTTTGGATGGTGGCCGCGATATTGTTCTTGGCCATTTTTTCCGCCGGATGCGCCGATGAGGGGGAACTCGCAACCCCGGAAATCGCGGGAACTTATACCGATCAATACGGGGATACCCACGAGATCACCGCAGATTATTGGGCCATATACAGTCCATGGGGGGATTCCATCGTGTATATCAGGCAGGTGGACAACCAGAACAATTTTATCCGGGGTTTTAACGACCTCACAGTTTCCTACAATCCGGGCAAAAAGTCCCACCTCGACTGGACCTATTATGGCGTAAACATTTATATGTGCACCACGGCTTTCGATGCGGAGACCTATGCGGAACTTTTCGATGCCGAGTCCGACGCCACCGATCCAACCACGGGCGGGTGCGATGTCTCCGCCAATTTCCCCTGGACCAACCTGACGCCTTGAGGGGGGCAAATTCACTCGCCTTTCCCAAAGGAGCTGCCGGAAAGCGGAGCATGAACCGAGCCTTCAACACATCTCGTCCCTGGTTGCCCGCGGTGACGCCGCCGCCGTATCTGTTATTGGCGGTGCTGCTGGCGGTGATGGCGGTTCTGGTCCTTGGAGGGTGTGGGGACGGCGGGGGGCAAAACTCCGGAGGGACCAATCCCGGTGTGTACGCCAACCGGGTGATCGGTACGCCCAACATCATCGTCCCGGACGGGGTCACGCCGGAACAATGGCCTTATTTTT
>JACZSY010000173.1 GCA_022573975.1 SAR324 cluster bacterium
CCGGGCCGAAGGCCGGAAGGGTGAGGTTCCGGGCGCCGGGCCGAAGGCCGGAAGGGTGAGGCTCCGGGCGCCGGGCCGAAGGCCGGAAGGGGAGGATTCGGGCGCCGGGCCGCAGGCCGGAAGGGGGAGGATTCGGGCGTGGCTCAACCCCCCTGCGAGCCCATCACCACCGCGGCCAGTATGGTGCCGACGGACGAGCCCAGGTTGGAGAGCGCCACCACCAGCAGGATGCGGGTGATGGAATTGCGCCAGAATCCCTTGAAGGAAATAATGTCCGCGGGCAGGGCCTCGAAGTCCTTCACCACCGGCTTGCGCAGGGCGGCCTCCACCAGGCCCGCCACCCACCCGGCGGCCACCAGGGGATTGAGCGAGGTCAGCGGCGCGGCCACGAACGCGGCCAGGATGGTCAGCGGATGGGCCAGCGCCGCCAGCGCGCCCAGGGCGGAGAGCACCCCGTTGAACAGAATCCAGATCACGATCAAGCGCAGGCCCACCTCCGTGCCACCGCTGGCGAAGCCGTAGACGACCAGCGCCACGATGGCCAGGGGAATCCCCCATTGCAGCGCCCGGGCGCCCCAGCTTTTTTTCGGCACCGTCTCCAGCGCCTCCAGCTCCACCGGTTGGGGCGGTTCCGCGCGGAGGCGGGCCAGCATGCCCGGCAGGTGCCCGGCCCCCACCACCGCCACGATGGTGCGGCCCGGCGCGGTGCGCAATTTTTCGGCCAGGTAGGCGTCCCGCTCGTCGATCAGGGTCTCCTTGCCCTTGGGGAAGGCCTTGGCGAACGATTCCATCACCTGGCCCAGCATGTCCTGTTCCTTGAGGCGCTCGATATCCTCGGCGGAGATGTCCGGCGTCATCACCAGCGTCATCATCAACTGGAAGGCCAGCTTGAACTTGTCCAGCCAGCCCAGGTTGGCCCAGGTGCGGCGCAGGGTGATCCGCACGTCCCGGTCGGCCAGCACCAGCTCGGCCCCGGCCGCCTCGGCGGAGCGGATGGCCTGGAGCATCTCCGCGCCGGGCTTGACGCCCAGCTTTTCGCCCAATCGGCGCTGGAAGGCCGAAAGAATCAGGTGGGCCAGCAGCATGGAGGCCTGCTTGCGGCGCACCACCTGCACGATGTCCATCTCCCGCCAGGCCGCGTCGTCGGTGAGGGCGCGGTGGCGGGCCGGGTCCAACTCCACGCAGACCGTATCGGGGGAGACCTGCTCGATCACTTCGCGCACCTCCTCCACGCTGCGCTGGGAAATATGGGCCGTGCCCACCAGGTAGATGCGCCGCCCGTCCCGTTCGACCAAGTGCACGTTCTGCGAAAAAGCGGGATCGGCGGCGTTGGCGTTCCCGCTGTTCCCCTCTTGACCGTCGGCGCCGCCCCCCTCCCGGCCGCCTGTGGCGGGTTGATCTCCGGCGGGTTGATCTTCGGCGGCTTGATCTCCGGCGGCGGGATCTTTCCCGGCAAGGCTTTGGTCTTCGGGTGAACTCATGAATGGGCCGTTGTGGTTATCGCTGCGCCGGATGCGCCGGGCGCGCCAGTTCGTTGATGAAGGGCCGCCAGCAGGCGGTCGTGAATATCGTCGAAGCCGCCGTTGGACATGATCAGCACCACGTCGTCCGGCCGCGCTTCACTGGTCAAATGCGCCAGGATGGCCTCGGTGTCCGCCAATGCCTCGGCGTCCAGGCCGCCCCGCCGCAGCTCCGCGGCGATGGCGTCCACGTCCAGCGGGGCGATGGTGTTTACGTCCTGTGGGACGATGGTGTTTGCGTCCTGTGGGACGATGGTGTTTGCGTCCTGTGGGACGATGGTGTTTGCGCCCTGCGGGACGATGGTGTTTGCGCCCTGCGGGACGGTGGTGTTTGCGTCCTGTGGGACGATTCCCGCGGAAACTTCGGAAGTGAAAGGCCGCGCCAGCACCACGCGGTCCGCGCCGGCCAGGGCTTCGGTGAATTCGCGCTGAAAGCGTCCGCCCCGCGCGGTGAAGCTGCGGGGCTCGAACACGGCCCACAGCCGCCGGCCGGGGTAGCGCCCCCGCATGGCCTCGACGGTCAGCCGCACCGCGGTGGGATGATGGGCGAAATCGTCCACCACCGTCACGCCGTCCGCCACGCCGCGCACCTCCTGGCGGCGCCGTACGCCCTTGAACGCATCCAGCGCCGCCTGGATGGCGGCGGGCGGGTACCCCGCCGCGGAGGCGGGGTTTTCCAATCCCGAGACCAGCGCGATCACGGCGGCGGCGTTGAGTGCATTGTAGCGTCCCGGCATGGGAATGCGCCAAATATTTTTCCGCCGCCCGCCTTCCCGCAGCTCGAATACGCCGCCCTCTCCATCGGGGCGCCAGGACGTCAGCCGCCACTGGGCTTCCGCCCCGAAGCCATAGCCCGCCACCTCGCAGGAGGCCTCGGACAGCAGCCCCCGCACGTTGGGATCGTCCGTGCAGGCGATCACGCGCCCCCCGGCGGGCATGGAGCGCAACAGCCCCGCGAACTGCGTCCGGATCGCATCCAGGTCGTCATAGATGTCCGCGTGGTCGAACTCCAGCGAGGTGAAAATCAGCGTGCGCGGTTCGTACTTGAAGAATTTGGGCGTCTTGTCGAAGTAGGCCGTGTCGTACTCGTCGCCCTCGATCACGAATAAATCGCCGCCCCCGCGGGAATCGCCGCCCATGCGGAAGTTCGTGCCGAAGTTCCGGGCGATGCCGCCGATCAGGAAGCCCGGGTCGGCGCCCAGTTCCACCAGCAGGTGGGCGGCCAGGGAGGTGGTGGTGGTCTTGCCGTGGGTGCCGGCCACCACGATGGCGTGCCGGTCTCCGATGGCGAAGCGCTTCACCGCGGCGGCCATGGAAAGATAGGGCAACCCGCGCCGCCGCATTTCCACCGCCTCGGGGTTGGCCTCGGCGATCACGTTGCCCACCACCACCAGCTCGGCATGGTTGGGGATGTTTTCCGCGCGGTAGCCCTCGCATGGCTCGATCCCCATGGCCCGCAGATGGCCGCTCATGGGCGGGTAGGGATGGGCGTCCGAGCCGGTGACCCGCATCCCCAGCGATTGCAGGCAACCGGCCAGCGCCGTCATGGCCGTCCCGCAGATGCCCATCAGGTGGACGGTTTGGGGGCTGGGATTTTCGGTGGAGATCACGGAATTTATGATGAAAATGTTGAAAAAGGTGGTTTGAAAACAATTCCTTATCACCGGATTATTCCACCGGCAGGATGCGCCGCCCAGCATATTGTGCCATTTTATCCTCAACAGATAAAACACGGAAAGACACCGTCATCCTCCACCCTCGGTTTCCTGTCCACCCCCGGTTTCCAGACCCCCATGTCCCAGGCGGTTTATACCATGGAAGGCATCGGCAAGCGCTTCGGCTACCGCGCCGCGCTGGAGGACGTGAGCTTCGAGATCGCCGAAGGCGAGTTCTTGTTGTTGCTGGGCAACAATGGGGCGGGCAAGACCACCTTGTTGAAAATCCTCTCCACCCTGATGCGTCCCTCCAGCGGCCGGTTGACCTTCCGCGGCCAACCCTTCCCCGCCGCGGCGTCCTCGGCCCGGCGCGACCTGGGCGTGATCTCCCACGACAGCCACAGTTATCCCGACCTGACCGCCCTGGAAAACCTGCGGGTGTTCGGCGCGTTGTACCGGGTGCCCGATCTGCGGCGGCGTTGCGCCGAAGCGCTGGCGGCCGCCCAGCTGGGGGACGTGCCCGACGTGCCGGTGCGCGCCTTTTCATCGGGCATGCTGAAACGGCTGTCCATCGCCAAGGTGATGCTTTACCGCCCTCGCGTGTTGTTGCTGGACGAGCCCTATTCCGGGCTGGACATGAGTTCGCTGGAGCTGCTCGACGCCTTCCTCAAGCGCTTCCAGGCCGGGGGCGGCACCACCGTGATGGTCACCCACCAGTTCACCGGCGGCGTGGCCATGGCCACCCGGATCGCCGTTTTACTCAGGGGAAGGCTGGTGTATAATCAAGAGGAACAGCACGTCACGGCCGGGCATTGCGCGGAGTTGCTGCACCGTTTTGGCGGCCAGGGATCGCCGGCGGAACCGGCCTGATCCGCCTGGAGCCGGCTGGTGCTGGAACCCTGTCCGGTATCGCGCGATGGAATCGGGCGATGTGCCGCTTTGAGATGATTTGTTCGATTTCCGGCGCCACCTCATGCTGAAGGCAGCGAAGCATCTTCTTGGTTCAGAGAGAATTTTTGACGATGCAAAAGAAAGTATTTCGCCAGGCCCGGTACGGCGGCGCTCAAATGGATCCATACCCTGGGATCGCACCCTCTTGAATCTTCGAACCCTGCCGGCCGCATGTTGATTCCCGCCCTGGGCTGGGTGAGCCTGATCGGTTTTGCGTCGCTCTTCTACTACGTCTTCGAGTGGGTGCCCCTCGAAGCGAACATGAAGTTTTCGCAAAAAATCATGTACATCCACCTCCCCACCATTCTGGGGGCCTACCTGGCGTTCTTCGTGGTGTTCTTCTGCAGCATCGGCTACCTGTGGAAGCGCACGGAAATTTTGGACCGCACCGCCAAGTGCTCCGCGGAGATCGGGGTGGTGTTCACCGGGTTGATCCTGGTCACCGGATCCATCTGGGGCAGGCCCACCTGGAACGCGTACTGGGTGTGGTGGGACGCCCGCCTGATCACCTCGCTGATGCTGTTCCTGGTGTATCTCGGCTATCTGCTGCTGCGGGCCTTCGCCGATCCCGGCGAAAAACAGGCCCGGCTGGCCGCCGTGGTGGGCATCGTCGCCTTCCTGGATATCCCCCTGATTCACGTCTCGGTCAGTTGGTGGCGCACGTTGCACCAGCCCTCGTCGTTGTTCAAGGTGGGGAAAAGCGGCGCGCCGGAACCCTCCATGCCCATCGAATTTCTGCTGCCGGTGATCGCGGGATTGATCCTGGCGGTGGTGTTGTACCTGTTTTTATTGCTCTACCGGATGCGGCTGGAGGCCCGGCTGGAAATGGTCGCCGCCCAGCTGGCCCGGCACCGGTGAGCAGGGTGAAAAATATAGGTTCAATTCCGTTCTCAAACAACGAACCCCAATGAATATTCTCCCATGAATCGACAGCTTCAGTTCATCATCGGCGGGGTCATCATCGCCGCCATCCTGGGCACGGTGATTTACCAGACCACCGAATCCACGGTCTTCTTTTACACGCCCAACGAGATTCTCGCCGCGCCGGCCAGCTTTGAGGGCAAGGAGATCCGCATCGGCGGCCGGGTGGTGCCCGAAAGCGCCCAATGGAACCCCGCCAAGGTGCAGCTCAGCTTCCGCGTCACCGAAAACGGCCGGACCTTCATCCCGGTGGTTTTTCAGGGGGCGAAACCGGACATGTTCCGGGAGGGTCAGGGCGTGGTGGTGGAAGGGCGGATGGAAAGCGGCGGCGTGTTCCGGGCCAGCAACCTGCTGGTCAAGCACAGCGAGGAATACAAGATCGACCCGTCCAAGGTAAAGGACCGCGAGGCCGCCTACCGCACCCTGATCAAGTAAGCGCCCCGCTTGCGGCCCGAAGCTGAAGCCCGGAAACCGCTGAAAATAGGCTTCCCAGCGCGATGGATAGGTGTAGATTCGTAAAGACGCAACAACAGGATTCACCAACAGCAATACCAAGGATGCACCGAGGACCCTCCCATGCTGCCCAATATCGGTTTTATCTTTCTCACCGCCGCGCTGGCGGTTTCCATTTATGGGATGATCGCCCCGCATCTGGGGGTGGTGCGCAACAACTGGAACCTGGTGCGCTCGGCCCAGTACGCCACCATCCTCAACTTCGTGCTGGTGATCGGGGCCAGCGCGGTGTTGTGGCAGGCCTTTGTTTCCGATAATTTTTCGGTGCGCTTCGTCTGGGAGAACTCCAGCACCGATCTGCCGCTGCTCTACAAGATCACCGGGTTTTGGGGGGGCATGGACGGCTCGCTGCTGTTCTGGGAGTTGGTGCTGGCGGGCTTCTCCACCGTGGTGGCTTACGCCTATCAGCGCGGGCATCGGGAAATCCTGCCCTACGTGATCCTGACCCTCAACGCGATCCATGTTTTTCTGCTGTTTTTGCTGGTGACCTGGTCCAATCCGTTCGACACCATTTTCCCCATTCCGCTCGAAGGGCGGGGGCTCAACCCCCTCTTGCAGCACCCGGCGATGGCCATGCACCCGCCGCTGCTCTACCTGGGCTACATCGGCTTTTCCATTCCCTTCGCCTTCGCCATCGCCTCGCTGATCCGGGGCCGGCTGGACAACGCCTGGGTGGTTTCCACCCGCCGCTGGACCCTGGGCGCCTGGTACGCCCTCACGGTGGGCCAGATGCTGGGCGGGCAGTGGGCCTATGAGGAGCTGGGCTGGGGCGGGTACTGGGGTTGGGACCCGGTGGAAAACGCCTCCCTGATGCCCTGGCTGACCGGTACGGCCTTCCTCCATTCGGTGATCCTGCAGGAAAAGCGCAACATGATGAAGGTTTGGAACATGGTGCTGATCATCGTCACCTTCGGCCTGTCCATCCTGGGCACCTTCATCGTGCGCTCCGGCGTGCTCAACTCGGTGCACGCCTTTGCCCAGTCCGAGGTGGGTCCGGCCTTCCTGGTCTTCCTCACCTTTGCCATGGTGGTCTCGTTCTTCCTGCTCTTCAAGCGCATCCGGCTGCTGGAGTCGCGCCATACCGCCGATACCCTGCTCAGCCGCGAAAGCGCCTTCCTGCTCAACAACCTGTTCCTGATCGGGATCGCCTTCACGGTGTTCCTGGGCACGGTCTTTCCCCTGGTGGCCGAGGCCATCCGGGGCACCAAGCTGTCCATCCAGGCTCCGTTCTTCAACGCCATCACCGCGCCGTTGGGCATCGCCCTGCTGTTCCTGATGGGCATCGGCACCCTGCTGGCCTGGCGGCATTCCAGTTGGGAGTATCTGGTGCGCAACTTCCGGGCGCCGGTGGCCCTGGCCCTGCTCACCGCGGCGGTGCTGTTCGCCTTGGGCGTCCGGCATGTGTGGGCCTTGACGGTGTTCGGCGGCGCCGTTTTCACCGCATGGATCGTATTCGCCGATTTCTACAAATCGGCCCGGGTGGTCGGCCGCCAGCAGCAAATCGGGTGGCTGGAGGCCATTCCCGCCACCCTCGCCCGCAACCGCCAGCGATGGGGGGGCAGCCTGATTCACCTGGGGATGGTGTTCCTCATCGTCGGCCTGACAGGCAACTGGTTCAACGCCGAGAAAAACCTCACCCTCAGCAAAAACCAGCCGGTGGACGTGCTGGGATACCAACTGGTCTTCAAGGAAAGCCGCCAGGAACAAAAGGCCAACGCCACCTTGCACATGGCCGTGATCGAGGTCTACCGCGACGGATCGCTGGTGGAGACCCTGCGGCCCGCGAAGAGCTTTTACCCCACCCAGCCCGACCCGTTGACCGAGGTGGACATTTACCGCACGGTGGGCGAAGACCTCTACCTGGTGCTGGTCTCGGAAAACCCGGACGGAACGGTGACCCTGCGCGTGCTGGTCAATCCCCTGGTGATGATGGCCTGGTTCGCCTTCCCCCTGTTCACCCTGGGCGTCATGCTGGCCATCTTTTATCGCCCCAGGCGGCTGGAATCCACCGTGGCCGCCGCCCGCCTGGGCGTGGCGGGCGGCGGCGGGTAGGGCCGATGCCTGGACCCGATGCCTGTACCCGATACCTGTGCCCGATGCCTGTGCCCGATGGGAAAATCCCGGCATGCGTGCTTGCATGCGGCCCTGTCTGCGGGGTGGCATGAGATGGATGGCAGACCCGCGCCGGCCGCGGCTCCCGGAAGTGGCTTTGCGTGGCGAACCCCCGCGGGATGCCTCGATACGTTTTGGCCTGAAAAACCTTTGGGAATCGGCAATGTTCAAAATCTGGCAATTCTGGATCGTAATGCTGGCCATCACCGGCATGACGGCGATGTTCGCTTACGGGTTCTTCGTGGATCCAAAGCTGGTCAAATCGCCGTTGGTGGGCAAACCCGTGCCCTCGTTTTCGGTGCAGGAGATGAACACCGGCGAACCCATCGGTTCGGCCAGCCTGAAAGGCACGCCCTACATGCTCAATTTCTGGGGCTCGTGGTGCTTCGCCTGCCAGGGCGAGGCCCATCTGCTGGAGGCCGCCCACCGCAAATGGGGCCAGGACCCCAAGCGCTTCCGGGTGGTCGGCATCGCCTTCAACGACACGCTGGAATCCGCCCGCGCCTTCGCCCGGCGTTTCGGCAAGACCTATTACCTGGCCCTGGACGACGCGCAGGGAACCGTCATTCTCAATTTCGGGCTCTATGGCGCGCCGGAAACCTTCTTCGTGGACCACACAGGAAGGGTTCGCTATAAAAAGGTGGGCGCCCTGACCCAGGAGGAAATCGAGGAGCAGGTGACCCTGCTGCTCCGGGAAGCGGAAAAGAAGCCATGAGGCGCGGACTCGAAACGGGCGCGCCGGCCGGCCGGCTGTCCGGCTTCCCTTGGTGGAAAACGGCGCGGCGCATCGCGCTGGGGATGGCGGCGGCGTCCGTGCTGCTGGCGGCGCTTACGGCCGGCCAGGCCTGGGGATTGAGCGAAGACGAAATCGAGCAAAAGTCCCTGCTGATCGCCGGTCAACTGCGTTGCCCGACCTGTCAGGGCGTGTCGGTGAAGGATTCGAATGCGCCGCTGGCCCGCCAGATTCATGACAAGGTGCGGCGCATGGTGGCCGAGGGCCAGTCCGGGGAGGCCATCAGGGCGTTCTTCGTTTCGCGCTACGGCGAGTGGATCCTGCGCGCCCCCAAGAAGGAAGGCCTGGGGCTGGTGTTGTGGCTGCTGCCCGGGCTGGCCCTGCTGGTGAGTGCCGGATTGATCGGCTATCGCCTGCTGGGCAACCACCGCCAGCGGATGGCCGCCCCGCCGGAGCCGATCCCCACCCTGACCGATGCCCAGCGCGCCCGCATCGCCAGCGACGTCAAAACCTTCGAGGAACAGGATTGACACCGTTGTTCTGGATGCTCTCCATCGCCGCGCTGGTGTTGCTGGCCGCCCTGGCCGTGGTCACCTATCCCTTCTTCTTCGAGGAGGTGGAACCCTACCGGCTGGCTGAATCCCCCGAGGATGCCTTCAGCGAGCGCGACACCCTGCTCGAAGCGCTGAGCGACCTGGAGCTGGCCCACGGGGCGGGAAAATTGTCCCCGGCCGACTACCAGACCGAAAAAGCGCTGCTGGAAAACCGCTACATCAAGGTGGTGGAAGACCAAGCGGGGAAGGCGCGGTGATGCTCCCCAACAGCACCTCACCCCCTGGCCCCCTCTCCCGCGGGAGAGGGGGTATTTCCTTGTAATTACAACAATATATCATAAGAACGTCCCTCCGGGCCGTTCAAAATCACCGCGGAGAGGGGCAGACCCGGCCACGATTTTTGTGGCCGGGGCGGGGCGAAGCATCTTCACCGGATGATTGGGGGGAATTCCGGGAAGGGACTTCGCCGCGCCCGG
>JACZSY010000174.1 GCA_022573975.1 SAR324 cluster bacterium
TAAACCAACACCACGTCATGCTGAGCGAAGCGAAGCATCTTCTTGTTTTTTTATGATTTGGGGTGTTTTGGAAGAAGGTACTTCGCGTCGCTCAGTACGACGGGATTCAAACGGACCCACTACCGGCGGGAGGGTGTGCCTTCAGGGCCGCGTCCGCTCAGTTTTTTCCCCGCTGAGTTTTTCCCCGTTAAGTTTTTTCCCGCATAGCGCGCATGCGCTGGAAGGCATCGCGTACGGAGTTTTCCCCGCCGACGTTTTCCCCGCCATCGTTGTTCCCGCCATCCCAGTTGTCCTCGCTGGGTTCAGCCACGGTGGGTTCAGGCACGGTGGGGGCAGCCACGGTGGGTTCAGCCGGGATGGGATCGTCCGGGGGGCGGTCCGGAAGACCTTGCCCCCCCTGGGCGGGGTTGGGGTTTGGGGGTTCCCTGGTCACGCTGAAGCGCAGGCCGGTCACTGTGGAGGATTTGATGAAAGCCTCGATGGAATTGAGCAGGTCCTGCTTGAAAAACTGAAGTTCGTAGGCCCAACAGGCGTCCGGCGTTTCGACCCAAAGGGTTCCCCGCTCCAGTTTGGCGGGGCGCGTGCGCGAGCCCATCTCTGTCCCGGCGATGGCCGTCCAGTGCTCGCGGAGTTGGTTGAGGATCAACGCGGGTTCGCGCCGGTGCTCGCGAAAGAGTTTGTGCAGCAGGGAGCCGAACTCCTGGGGGGGCGTATTGCGGGACATGCCGGTTTCCTCCTTGAAACGGCGGCGAATGCGGGTGAAGGCCTTCTCACCTTTGGTGGCCGGCTTTCCGGGCCGCGCGCCCGGCTTGGGGTTCCCTGGCGCCCGGCATCCCGGCTCTGTCCTTGGCTTGCCCGGCCATCGAACTCCGGGAAAGCCGGTTTCTTCATCGTCTTCATCCATGCCAGAAATCGGTGGAAATGGAAACCGGCCGGAAGAGGGGCGTCACCCCAAACACGCCCCGGCCAACTTGTTTAAAAGGCCTGTGACCCACTAAATGCGTGGGGGATTTCATCCCCCACACCCCCAGACCATTTTTTGGAAAAAATGGATTAAAACTTTTGCTAAGATATTGGCATGAGAGGTTAAAGCACTTGTTTTTCCAATCAGAAAGTTTGTTGAAACTTTGAACAGTTTCCCCCCGGAGGGCCGCCGGAGGCGCCCCCTTCCTGCTTTTATCGAGTTGGTCCCAGGCCTTTTATCACGCTTTCCATTTGCTAGGCGGATCATGGTGAAACCGGTTTGTTCCCCGTTATTCCTCCTCCTCGAAGACTTCTTCCTTGAGCACCACGCGGGTGGCGGACATGCGGTCGTGGAGCGCGAGGCCTTGTTCGCTCCAGCCGGCCATGAGAAACCCGAGGCCCAGGGTCATGATGGAAACCAGGCGCCCCAGATGCCGCCAGAGGGCCTCGGAGAAGTCCAGCTTGAAGCCGTCCATGTCCGTCACCTCGATCCCCACCGCGATCTTGCCCAGCGTGCCCCGCCGGCTGGAGCTTTCCATCAGGGCATAATACATGGCGCCCCCCACCAGCCCCACCAGCAGGGACAGCACCAGCGCGGCGCGCACCATGCCCGCCCCCCCGGCCAGTGCCAGGAAGATCAACACGGTGAGCACGAATTGGACGCTCCCGATCACGACCGAGTCGAGGAATGCCGCCACGAAGCGCTGGGTCAGTCCAGCTGGTGTCATGCTCTTTCCCGGTTCGGATCTTTTTTTACGGGTGCATTCCCCGCCGCCAGCGGCAAATCAAAGGCGGTGTTTTGAATCCCCGTCGCTTGTGGCCAGGTCATTCATTTTCCCATAATCCTATCACCGGGAAATTGCTGGGGAAAATTTTGGCCCCCGGCGTCCCGCGGCGGAAATGACAGCGGAAGGTACACCGGGGAGGATTCCGCGATTTGGCCGTTCCCACTCCATTGAATTCCGGCCCAAATCATGGGATTGTGAAGAAATTCGTTGTTCCGATGCTCCCGCTTCGGGTGAACCGGGCTTGGCTGCCGGCCGCCGGGAGCATTCATTGCGCAGTTCATGGAGCACCCATTCCTACCCCATCCATCATTGGAGAGCAGATCATGAGAGAAGCCTGGATCATCGACGCAGTGCGCACGCCCCGGGGCAAGGGCAAGAAAGGCACCCCGGAAAAACCGGGCGGCAGCCTGTCCGAAACCCACCCCCAGGAACTTCTCGCCACCTGCTTGCGGGCGCTGGCGGAGCGCAATCCGATCCAGGTCAAGGACGTGGAGGATGTGGTGATGGGCTGCGTGTCCCAGGCGGGCGAGCAGGGGGCCTGCATCGCGCGCAACGCGGTGTTGCTGGCCCAGTGGCCGCACGAGGTGAGCGCGGTGACCCTCAACCGGTTCTGCGGTTCGGGCCTGCAGGGGGTCAATTTCGCCCTGATGGGTGTGCTTTCCGGTCAGCAGGAGCTGGCCGTGGGGGGCGGCGTGGAGTCCATGTCGCGCCAGCCGATGGGTTCGGACGGCGCCGGGCTGGATGGACACAGTCCCGGCCTGCTCGCCCTGCATCCCTTTGTGCCTCAGGGCATTTCGGCGGATCTGATCGCCACCCTGGAGGGCTTCGGCCGCGAAGCCGTGGACGCCTTCGCCCTGAACAGCCAGCGAAAAGCGGGCGAGGCCATGGCCGCGGGGCGTTTCGACAACTCCGTGCTGCCGGTGAAGGACGTCTCCGGCAAGGTCGTGCTGGATCGCGATGAATTTCCACGCCCCCAGACCACCGCCGAAGGGCTGGCCGCCCTCAACGCTTCTTTCGTGGAGCTGGGCGCCCACGCGCCCAACGACGACGGCGAGACCTTCGACCAGATGGCGTTGCGGATCTATCCCCATGCCGGGAAAATCGACCATGTGCATCACGCCGGCAACTCCAGCGGCATCGTGGACGGCGCGGCCGCGGTGCTGATCGCCTCCAACGATTATGCGCAAGCCCATGGCCTGAAACCCCGCGCCAGGGTGCGTTCGGTGGCCACGGTTGGCTCCGAGCCGGTGATCATGCTCACCGCGCCCACGCCGGCCAGCCGCAAGGCCCTGCAAAAAGCGGGCATGGACGTGGAGGACATCGACCTGTGGGAGATCAACGAGGCCTTCGCGGTGGTGCCCATGAAAACCATGCGGGACCTGGAGGTCGATCCGGAAAAGGTCAACGTCAACGGGGGCGCCATCGCGCTGGGTCATCCCATCGGCGCCACCGGAGCCATGCTGCTGGGCACCGCGCTGGACGAATTGGAGCGCCGCGACCAGTCCACCGCCCTGGTCACGCTGTGCATCGGCGGCGGCATGGGCATTGCCACTGTAATTGAAAGAATCTGAGAAATTGAGCGCCTGAGATCGAGCGGGTCCGATCCCGGCGTCGGTAACGATCCAGGCAGGAAGCCCGAACTGGCGGGCCGGGTAATTCCCCGGTCCGCCAGTCCCAGGCCGGCATGGCGCCCGGAGAAAAACCGCCGCCCGATTCGCCGTCCGATTCGCCGCTCGCCGCCCGAATCGCCGCATTCCTGGATGGCCCCATCCAGGGAGGCCTTTTCCGCGCGCGCCGCGGAATGCAGGCCGCGGCCTTTCACTGTGCTGCTTTTCACTGTGCTGCTTTTCACTGTGCTGCTTTTCACTATGCTGCTTTTCACTGTGCTCCTTTTTCCCATAGGCCACTCCCTTCATGTTGAATGAACTTTACTCCGATCTTCGCATGGCGCTCTCCGGCGAGGTGCGTTTCGACAAACTGACCCGGCAGCTCTACAGCACCGATGCCAGCATGTATCAGATCGAACCTTTGGGCGTGGTGCACCCGCGCCATGCGGACGACATGCGGGCGGTGGTGGAAATCGCCCGCAAACATGCCCTGCCCGTGCTGCCCCGGGGCGGGGGCACCTCCCTGGCCGGCCAGTGCGTCGGGCGGGCGGTGATGATGGACCTGGCCACCCACATGAACCATATCCTGGAGCTGAACCTGGAGGAGGAGTGGGTGCGGGTGGAGCCGGGGGTGGTGCAGGACCAGCTCAACAGCTATCTCGCGCCACACGGTTACGCCTTCGGCCCGGACACCTCCACCAGCAACCGCGCCACCTTGGGGGGGATGACCGGCAACAACTCCTGTGGCGCCCGCTCCATCATTTACGGCAAGACCCTGGACCACGTGCTGGAGGCCGACGTGATCCTCTCCGACGGTTCGCGCGCCATCTTCGGCGCCCTGGACGACTCCGCGCGGGAGGCCAAGCTGCGGGGGGAGGGGTTGGAAGGGCACATCTACCGCGAAGTATTGCGCATCGCCGAGGAAAACAGGGACGAGGTGGCGGCGCGGTTTCCGAAAATCATGCGCCGGGTTTCCGGCTACAATCTGGACGAGGTGTTGAAGGAGGGCCCGCTCAACCTGGCCAAACTGCTGGTGGGCTCCGAGGGCACCCTGGCCGTGTGGAGCGGCCTCAAGGTGCGCATCGTGCCCCTGCCCACCATGAAGGCGCTGCTGGTGGTGCATTTCCCGGACATGATCTCGGCGGTGGAGTCCGATGCGCTGATCCTGGAGCACCATCCCTCCGCGATGGAACTGGTGGACGACACCATCATTTCCGAGGCGGTGAAGTCACCGGCCTTCGCGGGCCAGACCGGGTTCCTGGAAGGCGCGCCCGGCGCCATCATCGTGGTCGAGTTCTATGGCGAGAGCGCGGCGGAACTGACCGGCAAGCTGGACAAGCTCGAAGCGGCCCTGAAACGCAACAAGATGGGCTACGCCCATGTGCGGGCCACCACCCCGGGAGACCAGGCCCAGGTCTGGAATCTGCGCAAGGCCGGTCTTGGCCTGTTGATGGGCCAACGCATCGACGCCAAGCCCCTGCCGTTTGTCGAGGACACCGCGGTGGACCCCCTCAAGCTGCCCGTGTTCCTGAAGGCCTTCGAGAAAATCGTCAAAAAGCACGGCGTCCGGGCCGGGTATTACGGCCATGCCTCGGTGGGCTGCCTCCACATCCGCCCCTTCCTGGACCTCAAGCAGCCAGGCGAGAAGGAGCGGCTGATGGCCATTTTCGAGGACGTGGCCAGCCTGGTCGAGGAACACGGGGGCTCCATCTCCGGGGAACACGGGGACGGTCTGGCCCGCTCCTGGCTGATCGAGCGCCTCTTCGGCGCCAAACTGGCCCAGGCCTTCAAGGATGTGAAAACCACCTTCGATCCCGCCAACATCATGAATCCCGGCAAGATCGTGGACCCGCAACAGCCCCTGGAAAACCTGCGCTGGGGCAAGCCCATCGTCAACGATCCGGATACCTTCCTGGACTTCAGCCCGGAGGGCGGCTTCGCCTTCGCGGTCGAGATGTGCAACGGCAACGGCAACTGCCGCAAGCTGGACGTAGGCACCATGTGCCCCTCCTATCAGGTGACCCGCAAGGACATCGACTCCACCAGGGGCCGGGCCAATGCTTTTCGCGCCCTGCTGCAAGGGGATCTGCCCCCCGGGGAGTTGTATTCCCCGGAAATGGCCGAAGCCATGGACCTCTGCCTGGAATGCAAGGCCTGCAAGACCGAATGTCCTTCGCAGGTGGACATGGCCAAGATGAAGTATGAATATCTCTATCAATACCAACTGAAAAACGGGGTGCCCCTGCGCAGCCGGATCTTCGGCAACCTGGACCGCCTCAGCCGCCTGGGCAGCGCGCTGGCGCCTTTTTCCAACTGGGCCATGCGCACGCCGCCCCATCGCTGGCTGATGTCCATGCTCGGCATCTCTCCCAAGCGCCGGATGCCGCCCTTCCGGCGGCGCACATTTTCGCGCTGGTTCCATCGGAGAAACAAGGCCAACGATTCAACCCAATCCCAAATGCCGGCCTCCCAGCCGGCCGTGGTGCTCTTTCACGACACCTTCGTGGAGCACAACGTCCCGGAACTGGGCCGCGACGCGGTGGCCGTGCTGGAGGCGGCGGGGTTCGAGGTGATCCTGCCCGACCGAAAATGCTGCGCCCGGCCGATGATTTCCAAAGGGCTGCTGGAAAAGGCGCGGGAATATGCCGCCCACAACGTGGCCATTCTCAAGCCCTACGCCCAAGCCGGGCTGCCCATCGTGGGAGTGGAACCCTCCTGCATCCTCACGCTGAAGGAGGATTACCCCTCCCTACTGCCCGGGCCGGATACCGAGCTGGTGGCCGGACAGGTGCGCACCATCGACGAGCTGTTGGCCGAGCTGACCGAGGCGGGGCGGCTGCCCTATCCGAACACGGAGCCTCCGGCGCGATCCTATTTGCTCCACGCCCATTGCCACCAAAAGGCCCTGGTGGGCACCGGCCCCACCCTGGCGGTGCTGCGGGGCATCCCGGGAGCCGACGTCGGCGAGATTCCCTCGGGGTGTTGCGGCATGGCCGGGTCGTTCGGCTACGAGAAGGAGCATTACGAGATATCCCAGGCCATCGGGGAGCAGCGGCTTTTTCCCGCCGTGCGCCAGGCGCCGGCCGATACCCAGATCGTGGCCTGCGGCATATCCTGCCGCCAGCAGATCGCCCACGGCACCGGCCGCGAGTCCCGGCACCTGGTGGAAGTGGTGGCCGAGGCGCTGCGGGGGTGAGCGCAAAGGGGGGCTGGCGGGGGGGGCAATCCAGATTCTTGACTGGACCCACCATGGCGTTTTAATTGTGTTAAGGATTTTGCATCGGGTGCGGCCCAGCGCTTACAACGGAGGCGGGGGGCATTGGCTACCCGCCTTTTCTTATCGGTAAACGGGAGGACGCTCATGCATGTCGGGATGTCGGTCATCTTTCAGAATATGTTGCGGAAAATCGGCGACGACGAGGTCTATCGCAACGATCTGCGTCTGGCCGAGCAGGTGGAGACGCTGGGTTTCGATTCCATCTGGAGCGTGGAACATCATTTCACCGGGTACACCATGGTTCCGGACGTGGTGCAGTTCCTTTCCTACATGGCCGGACGCACCAAGCACGTCCGGCTGGGCACGATGGTGGTGGTGTTGCCCTGGCACGATCCGATCCGGGTGGCCGAACAGATCACCATGCTGGACCACCTCTCCGGCGGGCGGGCCGTGCTGGGACTGGGGCGGGGCCTGGGGCGGATCGAGTTCGAGGGATTCCGGGTGGAGATGAGCGAGTCCCGCGGCCGGTTCGTGGAATATGCGCAATTGGTGATCGAGGCCCTGGACAAGGGATACAGCGAGTTCGACGGAAAATTCATCCAGCAACCCCGCCGCGACATCCGCCCCGCGCCCTTCAAGTCCTTCCGGGGCCGCACCTACGCCGCGGCGGTGTCTCCCGAATCCTCCCGCGTGATGGCCGAGTTGGGGCTTGGGCTGCTGATCGTGCCCCAAAAACCCTGGTCCGAGGTGGCCCGCGAACTGGAAACCTACACCGCCATTTTCGAGCAGGTGAACGCCCAACCGCCGCCGGCGCCCATTCATGTGGGCTGGACTTTTTGCGATGAAGACGAGGGGCGCGCGCGGGAGATGGCCCATCGCTATATCGGCGGGTATTATCAGACCGTGATCGATCATTACGAGATGACCCGGGGGCATTTCGAGAAGACCAAGGGCTACGAGTACTATCACAAGGTGACCGAAAAGCTGGTGGACTATGGCAGCGACAAGTTGAAGGATTTCTTCGTCGACCTGCAGGTCTACGGCACGCCCCGCCAGTGCCTGGACCGGATCATGAGCATCCGCGAGCGGGTGGGAGCGGACTCCTACGTGGCGGTGTTCAGTTATGCGGACATGCCCCACGAGGAAGCCCAGCGCAACATGCGCCTCTTCGCGGAAAAAGTGATGCCCGCCCTCAAGCAGGAGACCCCGCTCCGCAAGGCCGCAGGGTGGGAATAGCACGGTGGGAATAGCCGTAACGAGGGCAAGAAAGCGCCTCTGTGTCTTCTGCGGGGCCTCCCTGGGCGCGAGGCCGGAATACGCGGAAGCAGCGGAAAATTTGGGGCGGCTGATGGCCAAGGCGCAATGGGGCCTGGTCTATGGCGGCACCAGCATCGGCCTGATGGGCCGCATCGCCGATGCCGTGCTGGCCGGGGGCGGCGAGGCCATCGGCGTATTGCCCAGCTCCCTGGTGGAAAAAGGAATCGCCCATCCGGATTTGAACGATTTGCTGATCGTGGATTCCCTGGCCGAACGAAAACAGCGCATGTTCGATCTGTCCGGCGCCTTCGCGGCGTTGCCTGGCGGTTTTGGCACGCTGGACGAGTTGAGCGAAATGCTGGCCTGGGCGCAGTTGGGCTATCATCAAAAACCGGTGGCCCTGCTCAACACGGGCGGGTATTTCGACGCCCTGCTGGACTTCCTCCGTCACGCGGCCGGCGAGGGCCTGCTGCGGGAAAGCCACCTGGCGCTGCTGGGCATCGCGGATGACCCCGAAACCCTGCTGCGGCTGGTCTCGGGGGGCACGACGCCGTAGGCGCCCGCGGCAATCCGGCCGCCCGCGGCAATCCGGCCGCCCGCGGCAATCCGGGCGCCTGACACCCGCGCCCCATCCTCCATCCAATCGCCGGGGATCTCCCGATGGCCCAAATACTCTATCTGGAACCCGTGGGCGGCATCAGTGGAGACATGACCGTGGCGGCCCTGATCGACCTGGGCGTCCCGCTGGAACTGCTGCGGGAGGGACTGGTCACGCTGGGGCTGGATGCGGTGGAAATCGCCACCGCCCGGGAGGCGCGCCACCATCTCTCCGGCATCCGGTTCATCGTCACCGATCGCGGCGCGGCCAAGGCGGCATCGGATGCAACGGAGGCCTCCAAAACGCATCGCCACCCCGAGGGGGAAGCGGGCGGGCATTCCCATCCCCATTCGCACGGGAAATCGCACGGCGATTCACAGAACCATCCCGATAGCCATCCTCATCGCGCCTATAGCGATATCCGCGAGATGATCGAAGGAAGCGCGTTGGCCGCGGGCGTGCGGGAGATCGCCATGGCCATCTTCGGCAAACTGGCCGAGGCGGAGGGCGCCGTCCATGGCCTGCCGGCCGAGGAGGTGACCTTTCACGAGGTGGGCGCCTGGGATTCCATCGCCGACGTGGTCAGCGTGGCGCTGGCGTTGGATCACCTGCGTCCCGGCGCCATCTACACCGCGCCCGTGCCCGTGGGCGGCGGCACGGTGCGGACGGCCCACGGCGTGATGCCGGTGCCGGCCCCGGCGACCCTGTTGCTGCTGAAGGGATTTCCGGTGGTGCATGGCGGACCGGCCTTCGAGCGCACCACCCCCACCGGGGCGGCCATCCTGGCGGCCATGGCCAGCCCGGCACCCGAGCGGTTTTCCTATATCCCTGAAAAGGTGGGCCTGGGCATCGGCGCCCGGGACGATCCGGCCGTGCCCAACATCCTGCGCGCGGTGATGGGCCGCCCGGCCCCCGATGCAACCGATGGCGCCCATGGCGCCCACGGCGACGCCGCCCCCGGACGGGAGCCCACCGAATG
>JACZSY010000175.1 GCA_022573975.1 SAR324 cluster bacterium
CCTGTTCCCAACAGGTACCAGAAAGTAATCTTTCTTAGGCCAGCCGCCTCTTGGCGTTGCTGAAGAAATTGAAGTCTTTCCAACTTGTCAAGAATGATATTATTTTCTTCGATGAAGAGATTTGCCAAATCCTCGGCAAAATTATCAGGAAGAATTACCTCGACATGCTTCATCCGACAAACTCTATCAGCCGTTCACTTCCGTCCTTTTCTTTACGGGTAATTTCGGCGCCTTCCTGTTTTGCTTCCTTGATCATTTGGTAGATTTCGATGGCGCGCCTCATGGCTTCCGATTTTGAAATGCCCATGGACTTCGCCAGCCGCCCCAGCCGCTCGTATTGTTCTTCCGTCAAATTGAATAAGACTTTTTTCATCCCTTTCCGCCTCCTGATTTTTAAAAATGATCCTTGCCTGCCCCAACAGACAGGGAGATGGCGGACGCCATGGGAATCACGGCGCCACCGATTAAGATATACTTAATATATCTAAAGTATATCTTGTCAAGCGGAAAATATTCCCGCGATTCCTGAAAGGAGACGTAAAAGGGGGGCGCGGGGGGACTGGTTCCCCCGCCGTTTTTTGGGGCGGCGTTCAGCGCTCCGGATGGGCCTGGGCCACCTGTTCCAGGGCGGCCACCACTTCGGCGGTGTCCACGTATTTGAGGGTCTGCCAGCCCCGTTCCACGGCGGTCTTGAGGTTGACGCCCAGGTCGTCCACGAACAGCAGGGCCTCGCCGGGCAGTCCCAGCCGTTCCTCGGTGAGGCGGTAGATGCCCGGCTCGGGCTTGCGCATGCCTTCATCGGAGGAATCCACCACCACGTCGAAGAGGGCGTCCACATCGATGCGGCGGCGCCATCCCTCGCGCCATTCGGCGATATTGTTGGTGAGCAGGGCGGTGGGCAGGCGTTTGCGGAGGCGCAGGCAGATGTCCACGATTTCGCTCCGCACGGGCATGGACAGCCGGTCTCCAGGGGACCCCATGAAGTTTCGCGCGGTGTCCAGGGAGATTTCCACGCCCTGGGCGGCGGTCATTTCACGCAGCGCCTCGCCGAATTGGTCCAGGGTGGCCTCCGCGCGTTCCACCCGCCCCCAGGCGTCTCCGTCGATGAACAACTCGCGGGCGATATCCTCCCAGGCTTGCTGGCCGAGGCCGATTTTCCCGCCGAAGGCCCGCACTTCGGAGGGGCCGCCCGCGAGGAAAACGCCCCCCAGGTCGAAGACCACGGCCCGCACCCGGGCCGGGTCGATGTTGAAGCCGCCTTTTGCATGCGAGGTATTTGGCGCCATTTTTTGGTGGTAACCCGGTTGGAAAATATTAATAGATACCCAGCGCCTTGTCATGCTGAGCGAAGCGAAGCATCTTCATTAATTTGGATGCGTTTGAATGGATTGAGAGAAGGTCCTTCGCTTCGCCCGGGGCGGCAGTTTTTATATTGGATCGCCACGTCATAACGACCGGCGGGGAAAGATTTGCGTGGACAGGAAATTGGCGTTTCTACCCGTTGGGATACCAGACATAGAGCATCAGGTAGACCAAAACGCCCGTCACCGAAACGTAGAGCCAGATGGGGAGGGTCCAGCGGGCGAGGGGGCGGTGTTTGTCGAAGCGGCCCTTCAACCCGCGGTGGAGGGTCACCAGCACCATGGGCACCATCACCACGGCCAGTATGACGTGGGGAATCAGAATCGCGAAATACACCATCCGCGCAACTCCCTCTCCCTTGAACGGCGTGAATTGCACCTCGAAGTGATAGGTCAGGTAGGAAATCAGGAACAGGGTGGAGGAGGTGAAGGCGGAGAGCATCAACCCGCGATGCAACCTCGCGCGGCCGTTGCGGATGGCCAGGTAGCCAAGTACGAGAAAGACCCCCGAGAGGCCATTGAGGGAGGCATTGAGCCCCGGAAGGATGGTGTAATCGATCATATTCGCTCTTTAGAAGGCCTGTGACCAACTCAATAAAAGCAGAAGGGGGTGCCTCCGGGGGCCCTCCGGGGGGAAACTTTGAAAAGTTTCAACAAACTTTTTTATACGAAAAACAGGTATTTTAAACTCTCATTCCAATATCTTACTGAAAGTTTTCATCCATTTTTTCCAAAAAATAGTCTGGGGGTGTGGGGGATGAAATCCCCCCCCACGTATTTAGTTGGTCACAGGCCTTTTAGCCTCGCTCCTGGCGGGAGGCGACCCACACCGAGAGGAGCAGCATCGTCACCGCGAAGGCCCCCATCACCGCCAAGCCCACCCAGGGGGGTTGACCGCCCATGGCCGCCCGTTCGGCCCCGGAGTGCAAGGCGCCCCGCAGGGCGTCCATCCCATAGGTGAGGGGATTGGCCACCATGGCCCAGCGCAGCCAGGGCGAAGCCCCGGATGCGGGAAAGAGCGCGCCCGACATCAGCCACATGGGCATCAGCAGCAGGTTCATCACCGCGTGAAAGCCCTGCACCGAGTCCATCCGCCAGGCCATCAAAAACCCCAGCGCGCTCAGGCCCAGCGCGCTCAGGAAGATCGCCGCGGCCGCTCCCAGCACGGCCTCCCAGCCCAGCGAAATACCCGCCAGCGGGGCCAGCAGCAACAACAACATCCCTTGCCCGAATCCCAGCACCGTGCCGCCCATCACTTTTCCCAGCACGATCGCCAGACGCGGCACCGGCGCCACCAATACGCCCTGGAGAAATCCCTCGTTGCGGTCCTGAATCACTGAAAAGGAAGAAAAGATGGCCGTGAACAACACCACCAGCATCAAGGTGCCCGGGAAGAAGTAGGTCAGATACCCCATCCCCTGGCCCAACCCCGGCGGGCGCATGGATTCGCCGATACCCGATCCCAGCAGCACCCAGAACAACAGGGGCGTGCCCAGGGAGCCGATGACACGGTTGCGCTGCCGCACGAAGCGCAACACCTCCCTGGCGAACAGGCTCCAGGTGGGCAGCCAGAAGGCCATCCCATCCCGGATCGGGGAAGCGGTATGATCGGTCATGGCCCTTCTCCCGGAGAGACATTTTCGCCCGCTTCCCGAATTTCATCCCCATCCCCATCCCCATCCCCGCTTCCGGTGATGGTGCGGCCGGTGCGGGCCAGGAACACGTCGTCCAGCGTGGGCCGGCCGAGGCGCACCGCCGTGATTTCATCGCCGAATTGGTCCAGCAGGCGTTGGATCACGCTGACATCGAAGCCCTTTTCTCCGCCGCTTGCTCCCGCTGGGGTGCCCTGGTTGGGCGGCAGGTGCAGCTTGCCGTCGCGCAGGGTGACCTCCAGGCCCAGCAGGCTCTCCAAGCGGGGTTTCAGTTCGGCGGGCCGGGGCGTCTCGATCACCACCTTGCTTTCCCCCAAATCCCTTTTCAGCGCCCCGGGCGTATCCACGGCCACGGTGCGTCCCTGGTCCAACAGGGCCACCCGGCCGCAACGTTCCGCCTCGTCCATCAGGTGCGTGGTGAGCACGATGGTCAGTCCGCTCTCGGCGTGCAGTTGGTCCAGGGTGTCCCAGAAATTCCGGCGGGCGGCCGGGTCCAGGCCCGTGGAGGGTTCGTCCAGCAGCAGCAGGGCGGGGCGGTGCAGCAGGGCCTTGGCCAGTTCGGCGCGCCGCTTCAATCCTCCCGAAAGGGTTTCCACCTTGTCCCGGCGGCGCGATTCCAGCCCGAAGCGCTCCAGCACCTGGTCCACCCGCGCGGCCAGTTTTTTGCCGGACAACCCGAACAGGTAGCCCTGGAAGCGCAGGTTCTCGGCGACGCTCAGCTTGATATCGAGGCCAGGCGTCTGAAAGACCACCCCCAGGCGGTTTCGCACCGCCGCGGGATGCGCGGTGGTGTCCAGGCCGTCCACCTCGGCCGTCCCGCTGGAGGGCCGGAGCAGGGTGGAGAGGATGCGCAGCAGGGTGCTCTTTCCGCTGCCATTGGGCCCCAGCAGGGCGAACCGCTCCCCGCGCCATACCTCGAAGGAAATATCCCGCAGGGCCCGGTGTTCACCATAGGAGAGACACAGATCGCGGAGGCCGACCATGGCCATTTGCGCCGATGGATTCACGGATTCCCCTGGCGTGGCGTTGGGGTTGGCCGCGGGAGAGGGTTTCATGGCCGGCCGCCGGGGGGAGCATGGGGGTGGATTCCGCTATCGGTATGGATGTGCAGGGCGATTGGCTCCGGTGGGCGGGTCCTGGCGTCGTAGACCAGCAGCAGCAGCAACAGGGGCAGATACAGCACCGACACCCGCAACACCCTGCGCGCCGAAAGATCCGTCATGCGGAAGGCCATCGCCACGGCGAAGGCCAGAAACACCACCCCCATCGCCAAGGCCCCAAAAAAGTAGAGCGGGCCGGCCATCCCGATCAGCGAGGGATGCAGGCTGACCAGCAGCAGGGTGGCGGTATAGAGGGGCAACTGGCGCCGGGTGCTCCCCCCGTTGGTGCTGTCCACGGTGATCATCACCAGCCCCGCCTTGCGGAAGTCCTCGCGGTAGAGCCAGGCGATGGAGAGAAAATGCGGCAATTGCCAGATATACATGATCAGGAACAGCGACAAGGCTTCCTGGTCCAGATTCCCGGTGGCCGCGGCCCAGCCCAGCACGGGGGGCAACGACCCGGGAACCGCGCCGACCAGGGTGTTCAACTGGGTCACCCGCTTGAGGGGCGTGTAGATGGCGATGTAAATCACCACCACCGCCAGGCCGATGGCCGCGGCGAGGGGATTCGCGCCCAAGGCCAGCACCAACACTCCGCACCCCGAGGCGGCCCAGCCCCACCACCAGACCGGCTCCGCGGGCAGCGCGCCGGCGGGCAACGGACGCTCCCGGGTGCGTCCCATGATGGCGTCGATGTCCCGCTCGATGTACTGGTTGAGGGCGTGAATGCCCCAGGCCACCAGCAGGGTGCCGAGCAGCATGGCGGTGAAGGACATCCAGGCAAACCCGCCCCTCGCCCCCAGGAGGTATCCCAGGGCCGCGCTCACCAGCACCAGGGCGCTCAGCCGGGGCTTGCCCAGTTGCCAGATGGCCAACAACCGGCTGGGGCCGCCCTCGGCGCGAATCCTTTGGGTGACGGTCGCTTTCACGGATTGGTTTTCACGGTTTGGTTTTCATGTGTGGCTTTCAGGAAACGGGGGGTTCATCACATACGGGTTCATCACACACGGGTTCATCGGGACCGGCGCTCCATTGTTCCGGCCATGGCCCCGGCCGCGGGAAGCCGGGTCAGCATCCGCCCGCGCAGGGCCAGCACCCCGGCCGTGGCGATCAACAGGGCGCCGTTGACCAGATGCAACACGGTCCAGGCCGGGTCCAGTTGGGTGAGGACGATGCCCCCGCCCAGCGATATCTGGAACACGGTCAAGGCGGCCATCAGCAATCCGGGACGCAGCAAGGCGGGGTTTCCGGCGTGGCGCCGCAGCAGGCCCCAGCACGTCCCCGCGGCCAATATCACCACCGCCACGGCGCCCGCGCGATGCAGGAAATGCACGGCGACGGGGAAGGAAAACACCGGGGGCACGATCCCCCCGAAGACCAGGGGAAAGTCCGGGATGGCCAGCCCCGCGCCGTAATGGCGCATCACGGCGCCCAGGGCCAACTCAACCAGCAATGCCGCGAAGAGGGCCGCGCTCCACGGGAACACCCTGGACGGCGCCGGGCGCCGCCCCTGCTCCACCAGACCCTCCCAGCCCGGCGCGGTGACCTGGGCCAGCGTCACGGTGAGCAGGAAAAACAACTGGGCCATCAGGGCGTGGCCGATGGAAATGGCCTTCGGCAGCAAAAGCAGCACGGTCAATCCGCCCAGCAAGCCCTGGAACACCACCGCCAGCACGAGCGCCAGACCCAGCCAGCGCACCCACGCCCGCGGCTCGCAACGCCACAGCCAGCCCGCCGTCAGGATCGCCAGCAGCCCCACCGTGGCCGCGATCAACCGGTGGCCGTGCTCGTAGAGAATCCCCCCCACCATGGGAGGGAAGAGCTGGCCATAGGCCAGGGGCCAGTCGGGCACCGCCAGGGAAGAACCGGTCGAGGTGACCAAGGCCCCCGCGGCCAGCAGCACCACGGTGGCCGCGCTCAGCAGCAGCGCCAGACGGTGGCTCCACACCCGCCTCCTGCCGCTCCGCCGCGAGGATTGCGCCAGGACGGGGGTTCGCCCGGGGGAGGGCGTAATCTGTGACATCGCTTCCGTTTCTATCTTCAACGCCCTTTTCGCAAAAAAGATTCACCCCCCGTCCGGGGCGGAATCGTTCCCACTGAAACCTGTAAATTCTATGCCCTGGGCTGTTATGCGTCAATGATTATCGCGGGAAATCGCAGAGAAATCGGCGTCAAACCCTTCGCCTTTCGCGCCGGGGAACCCATTGAACCGTACACGGCAAAAGAAATCGCAAAGGCCGCGAAGAACCGCGAACTGCTTTTTTAGCCACTGATAAACATGGATAAACACTGATAACAGCGAACTGCTTTTGGAACCGCGGATGAACGCCGATGAACGCGGATTTAACCGCGAACCGCAACAGCGGCCTCAACCCAGACCCGCCATGGGCTGTTCAACAACACCGTGGGGAAGGGAGAAAGCGTTGTGTTAACTAAAATAGCGCAAATAGTCACTCCCCTTCTCCATGGAATGGAGGAGATAACATGGGGGCCGGGGGGGATGAGGCTTCCCTCACCCTCCTCCCAATTTCCTCAAAATAACGCTATACTCCCCCAAAATAAATCCACCTGAAATCCATCCGCGCCCTGCGACCCACCGGGGGAAACTGATGGGGGGTTCGGCCTCAGACGGGTAAAACATCCGATTCAACCGTGGTAACCCAGGCTTCCTTCCGAGCCTTCGTCCAATCCCATCGCCCATCATCTTCACTCCATTTTCTCCTTTACATTTCGGCTTATCTCTGGTAGTGTACATTTGTATCATAATCCTTAAAATTTCCATTGATCCAAATCCCCGTTTTCGCTAGGAACGATGGGTTGGGGGATTCCCCCGTGGCCCCAGCACAGGGAGGGGAGTTTCTTTTTCATGGGGGGGGTGAGAATTGGATGATCGTGGATTTTCACGCTCGAATCCTCCCCCCTCCGGCCTTCGGCCTCCTCCCCCCTCCACGGGCTGTTAAACAACACAGTGGATGGGGGAAAAGCGCCGTGTTTACAATGATATGATCCTGTAAGCCACCCTTCCCCACTCGGTGGGGAAGGGCCGGGGATGGGGATTCCCCCGTGGCACCTCCGCCCAAGGTTTTAAATCCATGCAAAATGGGGATGTTTTCCAGTTCCCAGTTTTTTGCGTCTTTACAAGAGACTTTCCCCCCTCTTTTTTGGAGAGGGGGCCAGGGGGTGAGGCCCGCTGTTCGCAGTTCAAATCCGCGTCCATCGGCGTCCATCGGCGGTTCCAAAGCAGTTCGCGGCGCTTTGCGGCCTGTCGCCCTCGAGAGACCGCCCTACCCCTCGGCGGCCACCCGTTTCAGGTCGGCGTCCACCATGGCGCCGATCATTTCCTCCATGGTGGTGGAAGGCTCCCAGCCCAGTTCCCGCTTGATCTTGGCGTAATCGCCGCGCAGCACGTCCACCTCGGCGGGGCGGTAGAAGGCCGGGTCCACGGTGACATGGCTTTCCGGGTCCAGGCCCGCGTGTTCGAAGGCGACCCGGCACATCTCGCGCACCGACATGGTGCGGCCCGTGGCCACCACATAGTCGCCGGGTTGCTCCTGCTGGAGCATGCGCCACATGGCGTCCACGTAATCCCCGGCGAAGCCCCAATCCCGCCGGGCTTCCAGGTTGCCCAGGCGCACCTCGGAGAGTTTACCCAGCTTGATGCGGGCCACCGCGTTGGTGACCTTGCGGGTGACGAACTCCAGCCCGCGCAGGGGGGATTCGTGATTGAAGAGGATGCCGCTGGTGGCGTGCAAGCCGAAGCTCTCGCGGTAGTTGACCGTGATCCAGTGGCCGAACAGCTTGGCCACCGCATAGGGGCTGCGGGGATGGAAGGGGGTGTCCTCGCGCTGGGGTTCGGTTTTGGCCTGGCCGTACATCTCGGAGGAGGAAGCCTGGTAAAAGCGGATCTCCGGGTTGGTCAGGCGGACGGCTTCCAGGGCGTTGAGGGCGCCCAGGCCGGTGACCTGGGCGGTGAGCTGGGGTTGATCCCAGGAGGTGGCCACGAAGCTCTGGGCGCCCAGGTTGTAGAACTCCGCCGGTTCGGCCCGTGTCAGCGCCCGTATCATGGAGGACGTGTCGGTCACATCCCCGTCGATCAGGGTGATCCGCTCCAGCACGTCCAGATAGCGCAGCCGCCACAGGGTGTCCGTCCCGCGCCGGGTTTGCAGCCCGAACACCGTGTAGCCCTTGTCCAGCAGCAGCCGGGCCAGGTAGGCTCCGTCCTGGCCGGTGATTCCGGTGATCAATGCGCGCGCGCTCATGAGCCGCCGCCTTCCGTGGGTTTGAACGGATCGGGGTTCAACAGGCCGGCGTCCGGCGGGTCGTGATTCAACAGGTCCCTCAAGGTATCCTCCCAGGGGGTTTCCGGCGTCCAGCCGGTGTCCCGCTTCAGTTTATGGGGGCTGCCGCACATGCGCGGCTGTTCCGCCGGGCGCAACCGCCCGGCCTTGGTTTCGATGGTGGGACTCAACCCGGCCAGCCGGGCCAGGGTGTCCACGATGTCCGACAGCTTGCGCTCCACGCCCGAGCAGACATTGTACGCCTCGCCGTTGCGTCCCTGGGCCAGCAAGAGGCCATAGGCCCGCACCACGTCGCGCACGTCGCAGAAGTCGCGCGTCACCGAAAGGTCGCCCGCCTCCAGCACCGGCGCGCGGCGCCCGGCGCGCATCCCGGCCAGTTGGGCGGCGAACCCGGGGATGGCGAACTCCCGGCTCTGGCCGGGGCCGGTATGGTTGAACGGCCGGGCCATCACGATCTCGAACGGGCCGGTCACGCTCCACTGGTAACACAGCGCCTCGGCGGCCACCTTGCTCACCGCGTAGGGGTCGCGGGGGCGGCAGGGGAAGGTCTCGGTCACCGGCAGCGAATCGCCCGGCACCCGCCCGTAGACGGCCCCCGAACTGACATAAAGCAACCGCCCCCGGAATCCGCTTTCGGCCAGGGCCTGGAGCAGGTGCAGGGTGCCGGTGAAATTGACCGCGAAGGTGTCCGCGGGATCGGCCAGGGAGGTGGGCACATGGGACTGCGCCGCCAGGTGCAACACCGCCTCCGGCGCGTCCCGCTCCATCACCCCGCGCACCGCTTGGCGCACCGCGGCGGCGTCGCGCAGGTCCACCGGTTCGCCCCCCGCATCCAGGGGAACGCACTCCATCATGGCTTGACTGTACATTTTTTGTACGTGGCGCCCTACAAAGCCGCTGGCGCCGGTCAACAAAAGCGTCATGTGGAAATCCGTGAAGGAGAGGAACCGGGTGGCGATAGTGTTACGGCCAAGGTTTTACGGCCATGCTTTTACGGCCATG
>JACZSY010000176.1 GCA_022573975.1 SAR324 cluster bacterium
AAGATTGAATGTGGAATATGAACTGCCGGTGCAGTTAATGTTGGGCCATTTCACTAAGCTTAGCGTACCGGAAGTGGACGAGGAGATATTTAAAGTCAACCGCGAGGAACTCCCGTCACCGGTATCCGCTTCACAATAGCCGGTCCATGTGCCCGACACGTCTCCGCCACTGGCCAGGGTCACGGTGGTCTCTTCCGACGAACTGGGCGGGGTATCGTCGCCTCCGCAGGCCGCCAGCAGAAGCACACTGGCCGCCATACTCAAAAAGAAAATTAAGGTAGACTTATTCATTGTTCCCTCCCCTTTAGCTGAAATCACACAGAAGAAATCACCGGAAATCCCGATCATGAAGTAGCAAAATTTATATAAACTAATTTAAGATCTTTGTCAATTTTAATTTGTATTGCTTAAATAAAAAACTGGCCCCGCCAAGAAAAAACTGAAGTTTTAGCGGGACGGCCAACCCATTCACTCCGCGCGCCCTGTCCCGCACGGCCCGGATCAATCCCGGGCGAAGCAAGTACCGGTTTCGCCGGCCATCGCCCTTCCGATATTGGGCGGGTCCGTGATCAGCCCTTTTTTGCCGCCCCCTTCCAGAAATTCGATCATGGCCTGAACCTTGGGTCCCATGCTCCCTGGATCGAAATGATTTTCATCGCGCCAGCCTCTGGCCTCATCGAGGGTGACCCGTGACAGCCATTCCTGCTGGGGGGAATTGAAATTGAGGGCCACCCGCTCCACTCCGGTGGAGATGAGGAACAGGTCGGCATCGATGGCGGTGGCCAGCAGGCTGGCGGTCAGATCCTTGTCGATCACCGCTTCCACGCCCAGATACTCCCCCTGGTCGTTTTCGATCACCGGAATGCCGCCGCCCCCGCAGGCGATCACAATGGTTCCCAGCCCCATCAGGTCGCGGATTACCTCCATTTCCACGATGGCGAGGGGCCGGGGAGAAGGCACCACGCGCCGCCAGCCACGCCCCGCGTCTTCCTTGACCACCCATCCCTGCTCGGCGGCCAGCGCCTTTGCGGAGGCTTCATCGAGCATCGCCCCAATCGGCTTGGTGGGGTTGGCGAAAGCGGGGTCGTCCCGATCCACGCGCACCTGGGTGACCATGGCCACGATTTTCCGTTCCATTCCCCGGCGCCGAAGTTCATTGCCCAGCGCCCGCTGAAAGATCCAGCCGATCACCCCCTGGGTGTTGCCGGTGGCATAATCCATGGGAATTTCCGGCACCTCGGCGGCGGCGATCTCCGAGCTGCGGAGCACGAATCCCACCTGGGGTCCGTTGCCATGGACGATGACCAGGCGCCACCCTTGCGCCACCAGATCGCCCAGGGAATGGCACATGGCGGCGGCGGTGCGGTATTGATCCGGGATCGAGCGGTGGTCTTCATCCAGAATCAGTGCGTTCCCCCCCACCGCGATCACCGCGAGTCCCGCGTGTTCATTCATGCCTGTTTTTCCATCAAAGGTGTGAAAGGGCCGGCCGGCCCCGGGGATGGTGCGCGCCGCTCTTTCCCGGCAGCCCATTTCCGCGGATTCCTCGTTGCTCCACCGCTCAGAATAATGCCTGCCGGGAACTTTCGCCAGCCGCCCTCGCGCCCCGTCCAAATGCCGCGCCAAAATACCCCCCCCCAAAAAACCGCGGCCCCAAGGCTTGCGGCCGGGATTGCCGGTTCGCGCCGGGGGAGAATGCGATGGAAGGCGGGAGTATCATGGGGATGGAGGCCATTTCCTCCGCTGCAACCCGCGGAGATGGATCGTGCGCTTGTTCCTGGCGTGGAATCCCATCAGGGCGCCTGGAGCAGCCCCTTGTGAAAATAGCGTTCGGTGACCAGATGGATCAGGATGCACACCCCCCCCAGCGCGGTGAGCGCGGCGAACAGGGTGGGAAAACTGGTGAACTGAACCAGGATTCCCCCCAGATAGGGAAACAAGCCCCATCCGGCGGAAAAAGAGCCCTGCATGATGATGCTGGCCCGGCCGATTTCGCTGGCCCGCTGGGCCTCGATATACCGCACCGCCAGGGTCGGATAGAGGATGCCATGACTCAATCCATACAACAGCCCGGCCACTCCCAGGTAGAGGTAGGTGTGGGACATTCCCAACATCAGGAAGGAAATGGCGATTCCCAGCAGTCCGAAAGGAATCAGGTGGCTGGCCGTCAGCACCCGGATGAGGGGACCGATGAAGAACCTGGACAGAATGGCCCCGCCGGCATAGCTGCTGTACAAAATGCTCGCGTAGGCCAGCCCCAGGGACACGGTGAAGTTCTTGCCAAAGGATACGAACACGCCGAACATGCCCCCAAAGGAGATGGTGATGAGCAACAAAATGAAGGACTCCTTGCGGAACAGGATCTTCGCCATGCCCCGGCGAGTCCCCTCCTCTTCGGGCACCGAGCGGGAGTTTTTCACGGTCATCAGAATCCCCCAGGAAATCACCTGACACACCCCGGCGGCGATGAACACCGGAAGGTAATGCTCCGCGATGTTCGGCCCGGCTTGCAGGGAAAGAATGAACTCCCCCAATAATGGCCCCAGGCTGTTGGCCGCCAGCCCGGCGATGCCCAGCCAGGCCAGCACCTCGTGTTTGCGTTTTGGCGGGGAAATTTCCATCGCCCAGGCAAACAGGATCGGCAAGGCCAGCGCGATCCCGATGCCCTGAAAAAAACGCACCACGAAAAACCATTCCATCGGCGCGGCCACGGCCAGCACGGCCAGCAAATTGGCCGTCATGCTCACCCCCAGATAGAGGGCCACGGTGGCCTTGCGGGTCCAATAATCCGCCCGGTACCCCAGCAGGATCACGCACAGCACGTTCACCAGGCCCAGGGTCCCGGCCACGGCGCCGTAAAAACTCTGGCTGGCGCCCCGCAATTCCAGAAAATGAGGGAGCAGGTTGAAAATGCTGATGTTCAGCATGAACAGGTGGAAGCCCGAGAACAACTTGATGAACTCGAAGGTGACCACCCTATTATTGGTTGCCGGGGTTTCCGGGGTCACCGGAGCCGCCGGGGGCGCGGGCGATTGAGGGGAGCCGAGTGTTTCGCTCCCCACCGATTGAGAGGTCATGCAATATCCAGATGGGAGCCAGACGAAAAATAATTGGAGCGATCCATTACAGCATGGATGCGAGGGTTGAAAACACCTGTTTTAATTTTGGCCGCCAAAAGCGGAATCCCCTCGCGCGATTTTTCCAATGCGGCGAATACTCCCAGGGCCATCCTCGCCCCGGAAGCATCCGTTCAAGACAAAACGCGCCAATCTCCCCGCCAGCCACGATCCGCGGGCGGGCGCGGCGCGCCTGGAAAAGGAGCCCCCCTGGGCCAGTGGCTGGCTGGGAAGCGAAACGGCCCGGCACATCCAGGGATTCGGGGAGACCGGCAGGATGGCCCGGGCAGGGGCCAACATGCCGCCACCATCGGACAACCGGCCCGGCCCGCGTTGTGGCCCTGGATGGATTTGGGGGAGGCGCAATGGCCCGGCGGCCCACGGCCATTCGATCAGGAAACGGCCCGGGAGTCCGCCTCCGCCTCGCCGGGGGTGGGCGGATTTTCCTTCAGCCGATCCAGAAACCTGCTCACCTTGAGCCGGTTGATTTCCTTCATGCCCTGAAATTGGAGATGGAACTGGAGCACGTCTTTTTCCGGCTCCATGATTCCCACCACCTGGCTGACCAGATCCTCCCGGATTTGGGCTTGGGGCAGCGTGAAAATGATGATATCGCCGTCCTCCAGCGCCGTTTTGCGGGCATCGGCCACCACCAAGGCCCCTCCGGTGCTGAGATCGCGGATCGAGCCTTGAATCCTGTACTGGGATTCGACGGCTTTCAGGCTGGCCAGGGCCCGGTTGGTGGCGTATTCCTGGCGGATCACGAAAAATTGCGTGTCCAGGTCCATATGCACCCGTTCCGCATTGCGGAAGAGCATGCGGCTGATGTCATCGGTATGGCCCATCCGCACCGCCTTGACCCCATCGGGTTGTTGACCCAGGATCGGCGAAGAAAATTCATACTCGCCATCGTTTTCCCTGGAAACCCGAAAATTCAGCGATTTCAGTTTGTTGAGGGAAACCGGTTTGCCTTTGGAGGAAGGTGGGCGGATAATAAAAAAATTCTCGTTGATCCCCAGGATCGAAGTCAGGAAAGTCACTTCTTTTTTGGGCAGCTTCACCCGGCACTGCATCCGGATGCCAGTGGCCATCATTCTGGTATGGTTGAAAGGATTGCGGATGTTGTTGAATCCAAATTCCATCTTTTGCCGGATTTTGTTGACGCCCTTCAAGGCCTCCGAATTGGGGTGAGCCTCCAAAAACCGAACCAGATTTTTCTCAAAAGCAACTCTGTCCTCCATCACCGGAACCAACTTGGCGGGATCCTCGCTTTCGGTGATGACGGACAATAATTTCAGGTCTTTTTGGTTCAGGGTCAATTCCGACACCAACAACCGCATGCGGGACTCTTCGCGCTGTTCGGACAAATCCCTCATGCGTTTGCGTTGATTGAAAATATACCCCACCAACGCCACCAACCCGACCAGGATCAGGATGACCAAAACCGTGCCGATCAATTGGGTGGTTCTGGAAGAAACTCCCGAATCGGATCGGAACACACTCAGATCCAGGTTGATCGATTGGGCCAACAGGATGAATTGAGTCATGGGCGCCCTTTCCAGCAATTCTGGCCGGGTTGAGAAAATCCGATTCATGATCGCAGGAATACCTTGCAAATTAAAGCCCTTTCAAATGTGACGATTTTTGGTGGTTCGTTCAATCCGTTGCATACCGGCCATCTGGAAATTATCGGCGCCTTGTCGACCGATACGATGACGGACCGGGTGATTGTTGTGCCGAACCGGGTTTCTCCCTTCAAACCGGAGATGGGTTTTTTGCCGGACGCCATTCGGCTGGAAATGCTCCAAAGCGCCTTGGCCGGCCGGCAAAAAACGGAAATCTCCGACCTGGAATTAAGACTGCCCGCGCCATCGTACACCTATCGAACCTTGCAAATCATTTCCTCCACGCTTCCCCAAGCCTCTCTGTATCTGGCGCTGGGCATGGATGCCTTCGCGGAGTTTGCCCGATGGCATCACGCGGCCGAAATCCTGGCCCTGGCCGGCTTGGTGATTTTTCACCGGGAAGGGTGGCCCAAGCAAGGCCAAGGCGACCCCAACCCACTCCAAAATGCCCAATCCTGGCAGCGTTATCTGCCTGCCCCCTGGGACACGGAAAAGTTGCTGCCCGCGCCCGAAGGGCTGGTCACCCCCCAGGGGCGTTTGTTGCTGCGGCAACTCCCCCACTGCATTCCGGGTTTTTCCAGCCGCGATATTCTTCAGCAACGCGACCTGGAAGGTGTGCCGCCAGGCGCGCGGGAAGTGCTCGCGGCCTATTGGAAACATGATCAGGGAGCATCGAACCCGCCATGAAACCCCTGCGCATTTTTTGGGTGGGAAAACACCGGCACCGGTTTGTCTCCGATGGCGTGGCCTATTATCAAAAACTCCTCCATCCCCTCCAACCGGTGGAACTGGTGGAAATCCGCGATGCCGTTCATTCCGGACGTGATCCTCAATCTGGAATCGAGCGCGAAGGGGAGGCCCTCTTGAAGCGGATTGGCGAAGGAGAAACGGTGGTTTTGCTCGATGAGAAAGGCAAGCAATTTTCCACCAGGGAGTGGGCGGCCATGATGGGCCGGTTGCAGACGGAAACGGGAAGTCCGGTCTGTCTGATCGTGGGGGGCGCCTATGGGGTGGCCGATGCGGTTAAACAACGATCGGACCATATCGTTGCGCTGTCCCGGCTCACCTTCCCCCATCAACTGGCGAGAGTGGTGCTGATGGAGCAACTTTACCGGATGTTCAGTCTGATCGCCGGCCGCGCCTACCATCATGGATAGGTGAGCCAAGCCCGATCGCGCTCCGCATCGGGGAGCACGGCAGGCGCCTCACGAAACGTTCCGGTTCCGGTGCGATGATGGTGGAAATGCGAGAGAATAACGACGCACGGGGAAGGGACGCCACGAGGATTCCCATTCTTCAATCCTCGCCGCAATAAAAATTCACCCCCGAAATGTCCCGGGAACCAGAGATGAAATAGGCTCCCGCTCCATTTACTGGCTGACTTCTTCCACTTGCCGCGTCAAGGAAATGGTTTTTCCGCGAACGGTCACCTTCATTTTATCGCCTGGCTTCAAGCCGGCTCGCATCAGAGGTTCCTGAGGGACATTGACCCCGAACGCGCTTCCTTTTCCCCGCCGCTTGACCACGACCGACTCAACGGGTTTGAGCCCTTTTTTCCCGCGGCGGTTTTGCTTAAACGGTGGCACGGGATTCCCGGTAAGCTGGGACGCCTTCACCAATCGATTGTTTAGCGTGAATGTGGTTTTAAACCCCAGGGTTTTTGCAATTTGCTTTTGGTTATTCCCCTCCGCGGCGAGGTTTTCAACCTGCTTTAATAAGTCTAGAGCCTTATCTTTGCTGTTTTTTTCCAAGTTCTCCATTAATACATTCCTCAAATGACATTCAAAGAAGCACCCAATCCATCTTCTGAATCGGGCAAAAACCAACGGACTCAAATTTCCGCACCAAGGTATTGCTTCTCCAGGTGAAAAAGTTAAATGAACTATGATCAAAATTTGAAGCATTCAACACATAATGAGTTTAAGCAAAAAAATCAACCATTTTCGCCTCGCTGCCAATTCTTCTTCATTTCCCATTGGCCTTCACTGATATTTTCATTGGAACCTGGAAATATTTTTCCGG
Organism: SAR324 cluster bacterium; assembly: GCA_022573975.1. Classification (GTDB taxonomy): domain Bacteria; phylum SAR324; class SAR324; order SAR324; family JACQKK01; genus JACZSY01. The sequence goes on from JACZSY010000176.1 coordinate 6,764, forward strand.
TAAACGGAATGTTTTCGTCCCCGTGGGCCTGAATGGTTCCGGGGGAATGAAAAATTCCTCGCATGGCTTCTATGGATCACATTTATGACCCTGCAAATCGGGTTCATGGCCAAAACAGGGCGTTCCCGGGTACCGCCGTTAAAGTTCAATAAGTTTTCTCTCCCGGGGTTTTCGACATTCCGGCGCATCCGTTTTTGCTGGGAATTCTGGAATTTCGTCAATTGCCGCCTTTGCCTTTTCGCCGGCAAATTTCCACCTTGAGGCCTTTTGAATTTGAACCGGCCCCGGTTCCGAAAACGGGAACTTCACGGGGTCCGAACCGGCAGGAAAGAAGCGGTTGCACCCGCAATGAAACACCCCTGTGAATGATGATTGTCATTACAATTGGAGATAATAATCGGCGAACGCCGGTGCGAGCAAAAAATGAGATGGCAGCGGCATTAACGAGCCAGCTGATGCCTGAACCGCCTTGACCGCGGCGCCGGAATCAAAGGTGTAATTACGCCTTGTCAACCGTTTGGGGCTGCGCTCTGGTTTCATTGCAGCGGAAATTTCCAGCATGGAAGACAGGTTTTTCCGGGCTTTATTCGTGGCTCCGCCGAAAGCTTATCACCGGGTTCGCGCAAGGGATTCCGATTTTTAAAGATTGATGCCCCCGATACTTTCCGTTCGCGCCCCCCATGGCTTTAACGCAGGATTAGATCGCCAACCGTTTCTCGGTCCTTTCCCCGATTGCTTCTTCGGCGATAAGATTTTAGCGCTACGAATCATCCATGGTGCTTTGGGCCAAAAAAATGTTATCGATTCTCTCGTTTTAGCATATCGAGTCTGGCTTCCAGGCGGCCAAACCAGGCGGTGCCTTTGGCATAAGGCAAAATCTGTCTGATCATTTCGTGTTCCGGAGGATGTGAAATTCGCTGCATATTTACCGATTTCGGAGCCTCGGACTCTACGGTTGGGGACGTGGCGCGCGCGGCTCCCAAAGGAAAAATCCCCTCCCGTTCAATTTTGAAGCGAAATATCCGCAAATTCGGCGGGAGGCCATAGGTCACCGGGTATTTGCACCTCAGCGACCGTTGGCAGTATTTTCCACGGAAATGCCCTCCGGAAGAGGCAACCCTGTAACTGCCAGGAACAAGATTTTCCAGGAAAAAAAGGCCCCGCTTCACATGGGCCTTGAGGCTGAGGCTTCCCGCGGGGGTATCGAACAACTCGAAGGTTACCCATTCCACCGAAACCTGAAGCCCGGCCGTGTCGATAAATCCGAAGGCCAGGGACCGGTTGGGCATATCCACATCGTTTAAAAATTTTGGCGGCCCCTCCACAATCAGGGTTTCGGCCGAACACCCCGCCCAGTTCCAGGCGATGAAAAAGCAGGCGGCAAGAAACAGCGTTCCCCGCATTTTCCGGTTCGCGAAATAACCTTTCATCCTATTGCCTCTTCAGCAGAATCCGTGGGGCATTTTCCAATCGGGCAGAGCGCCAAGGCTACGATCCAGGCCAATTTCCACCGCTTCGAGACACTTAAATCCATGGGCCCTTCCAAAAGCCGGTTTTGCCTTGTAGTTGACGGCCTCCACCGCTCCGGCGGAAACGGTTTTTTTGACCCGGAGCCAATTCAACAAAAGCGGTCGATGCTTGCGGAGCGTCGCAGCCACTTTTTTCGGGGGTTATTTTTTGGATCGCATGGAGTGGGGACGCCAATTGCCGGGAAACCTCCCGGCCCAAAGCCGCGATTCAGCGACACCACCCTGGCAATTCTGCCGGAGAATTGGAGGAATAACACGGCATTTCATGGCGTGATGGCCGTAATGCGCCCCATGGGGCGCGTTGATTTTATTTGCCAATGGCAAAGGCGCCGGAACCGAGGATGGTGGAAGTTGGAAAACTCTGCCACGATCCCACCCTGCGCGGAGGCTGGAACTGGCCCGGGGATGAAACGGGCCTAAACGTTGGTGTGTGATCAAGGGAGCCGATGAAATATTACTTTGCCGGAATGAAATTTTTCCTCTCTGTCAGAATATTCAACTTCAAAATTTCGCAACTCTCATTAACATTCCTGTTTTCATTTTTGGTGCTATCGGCCGCTTGCGCTCCCACACATACTGTATGCACCAATTTCAAGGATGTGACCCAGTACCGCACGTATTGCAAGCGGTATAGTAGCAATGGGCGCTTCTGCAAAGCGCATGGCAGGCAATCCTACACCATCAAGGTGTGCACCAACTATGTTTGTGAACAAGGCTATGAAAGGGTGGGTGGCCCATGTGTGAAAAGTGGGTTGGAAGCGGACCTGGCGCGGGAAAAACTACGGGCCTTGAAAAAAGAAAGCAGGCTCCAGGGGCCTCCGGCGCCCAAAATCAAAAGGGTATACGGACCCGTCCTGAGCGTGGCGTTTTCTCCGGACGGGCGGCTGGCCCTCTCCGGGTCCCATGACAAGACCCTGAGTTTGTGGGATGTGGCCTCGGGCCGGCATCTGCGTACATTCAAGGGGCATTTCTCCAAAGTGAAAAGCGTGGTTTTTTCTCCGGACGGGCGGCTGGTGCTCTCGGGTTCCTGGGACAAGACCCTGCGCGTGTGGGATGCCGCCACGGGGCGCCACCTGCGCACGCTCAAAGGGCATTCCGAGGGGATCACCAGCTTGGCG
>JACZSY010000177.1 GCA_022573975.1 SAR324 cluster bacterium
AGAACGGCTCTCAACGTGGATTCCTGCTGGCCGATCGTCCCCTGCAAGAACCGCAGCCCATCGGACTCTTGGAGTTGCTGGGCGACCAGTCCACCGGTTAGTCCCTCGTAAGAAGCTACGGTCAGATCCTTTGAGCGCAGCAATTCGCCCAGGATGTCTTGCATCGTTTGCTCCCCGGTGGCGAACACGTGGTCTCCCAGCAATGACCTGATCTCTTCCTCCAACGGCGCGATCAGGGTCTCGGGAACGAAGCGCCCGCCGAAGCGGCCGTAATATCCTTCCCGGGCCGTGTCCCGGTCAGAAGGCGGTGGTGAGGGCTTGGCTGGCGGCATCGGTTTGGTTCCCGGATCGCGGAGAAAGGTTGGCCTGTTGCAAGGCGGTGAAAAATGCCTCCACCCGGGCGGGGTCCTTGTGCCCGGGCGCCGCTTCCAGCGACGAGGCGGCGTCGATGGCGGCGGGGTTGACGGCGTCGATGGCGGCCTGGACATTCCCGGCGGAAAGCCCCCCGGCCAGCACGATGGAGCGGCTTTTTGCCAGCCGGGCCGCCCAGTTCCAGTTGGCCGGTCTGCCGGTGCCCCCCACCAGGGCCGGGTCGTGGGTGTCCACCATCATCCACCGGTCCGGGGCCTGTTCCGCCGCGAAGAGCGCCGCTTCGTCCTTCAGCCTGAAGGCGCGGTATGCCGGGCGGTTCAGGGCGGCCAGGGTTTCGTATGGCTCGCCGCCGTGCAGTTGAATGCGGTCCAGGCGGCAGCGCTCGGCGATCTCGTTGATGCGCCCGGTCTCCTCGTTCACGAACACCCCCACCTTGACGGTGAAGGGATGCAGCGCCGCGATGATGGCCGCCGCCGCCGCCGGGGTCACTGCGCGGGGGCTGTGTTCCCAGAAGATGAACCCCAGCGCATGGGCGCCGCAGGCCTCGGCGTGGAGGGCGTCCTCCAGCCGGGTGAGGCCGCAGATTTTCACCCGTACGCTCATGTCCCCGTCCCTTTGGCTGGCAGTGCGGCTCCCCCCGCCGCCGTTTCTTTCCCGCTCCCGGCCGCGCTCCCGGCCTGTTGCCCGGCCTGTTTTCCGGACATTTCCCCGGCCTGTTTTCCTTGCATTATCATTGCGGGCCGGCACAGGGCGCGCAAATGGGCGGCCGGGTCCTTGGCGGTCATCAGGGCCTCCCCCACCAGAAAGCCGTCCACACCGGCGCGCGACAGCCTCGCCACGTCTTCCGGCGTGTGGATGCCCGATTCGGCGATGCAGACCTGGCCCTCCCGGTAGAGCGGCAGCAGGCGTTCGGTGCGGGCCGGATCCACCGTGAAGGTTTTCAGGTCGCGGTTGTTCACTCCCACCACCACCGCCCCGGCGGCGTCGGCGCGGGCGAACTCCTCTTCGTCCACCACTTCCACCAGGGTGTGAATGGCGGCTTCCCGGGCGGCGGCCAGCATCTCCGCCAGCAATCCGCCCGGCAGGATGGCGGCGATCAGCAGGCAGGCGTCGGCGCCCAGGGCGCGCGCGTGAAACACCTGCCAGGGGTCCAGCAGAAATTCCTTTTGCAGCACGGGCACTCCCACCGCGGCCTTGACCTCCCCCAGCATGTCCGTATGGCCGCCGAAAAACGGGCCGTCGGTGACCACCGAGATGGCGCTGGCGCCGCCACGCTGGTAGTCCCGGGCCTGCCGCGTGACATCGCCGTGCCAGGAAAATTCGCCCTTGGAGGGGGAACGGCGCTTGATTTCGGCGATCACGTTGGCCAGGGGCATTTCCATGGCCAACGTGTTTTCGATGCTTTCCGTGTTTTCCGTACTTTCCGCGGCGCTCCTCCGGGGCCGGTGCCCGCGCAATGCGCCTGTGAAGTCCAGCGCCGGGGCCGCGGCCAGCGCTTCTTCGCGCACCCGCGCCAGCGGGCGCGCCGCCTTCCACGCGGCCACTTCCTCGCGTTTGCTGGCGACTATTTTGTCCAGGATGCCGCTCATGGGTGATAGCTATCCGATTATCGGTTAAAGGCCGAATTCCTTTTCCACTTCGGCCAACGGCGTTCCCGGAGTACCGTCATCTTCTTCCTTGGCCTGGCGCAGGTCCAGCAGGTCTTCCGCATCCTCCAACATTTCCTGCATGGCCAAATATTCTTCGTAAGTTAAAACAACGAACTCAATCCGCCCCGCTTTCCTTAAAAACTCGGGATGTAGCTCCACAACGGTTCTGTTTTTCATTTGTAGGCCTCCCTTCTGTGTTTGATTCGATAAATCAAAATAGATTCATCATTTAATCCAAATAAAATCCGATAGTTTCCTACCCTTAAACGATATTCGGGAAAATGATTCGTCAACCTTTTAATATCACCCTCCAAATCACTTTCCATTTCCCTGATTTTCACCAGGATTTGAGTTGTCATTTCCTTTGGAATTGACTTCAAATCCTTCAATGCCCGCGATTTGAATTCAATATGATATGGCATGGCTGGATGGAAAATAGAGGAGTTCCCCCTGCTCCTTGGAGGCGAAGATATCCGCGACGCCGCTCATGGTTGTTCCGGCCCCGGACCGCTGTCCTTGCGGATGCTTTTTTCGTTGCTGTAGGCGATCACCTTGTCCAGCACGCCCTTGGCCGCGCCGGAGCGCAGGGAGTCGCGGGCCATCTCGACCCCTTCGGCGATGGAAGCGGCCTTGCCCCCCACGTAGATGCCGGCCCCGGCATTGAGGGCGACCAGATTCTCGTGATGCTCGGCGGCCTTGCCGTCCAGCAAATCGCGGGCGGTGCGCACGGCGGAGTCTTTGCCGGCCATGCGCAGGTCATCGAGGGAAACGCGCTTCATGCCGAATTCCTCGGGGGTCAGTTGGAATTCGGTGATCTCCCCGTTGCGCTGCTCCAGGCAATGGGTGGTTCCGGTGAGGGTGATCTCGTCCATGCCGTCTTCTCCATGCACCAGCAAGGAGCGCTGGCACTCCAGCCCGATCAGCACCTGGGTGAAGCGTTTCACGTTTTCGATCCGGTTGACCCCCAGCAGGTAATGTTCGGCCGCCACCGGATTGGTCAACGGGCCCAGGTGGTTGAAGATGCTGGGAATGCCGATGTCCTTGCGGGGCACCACCGCGTACTTCATGGACTGGTGGAAATGGGGGGCGAAGAGGAAGGCGAAGCGGTTCACGTCGATGCCCTCGATGGCGTCCGCGGGGGAGATGTCCAGGTTGACCCCCAATCCCTCCAGAATGTCCGCGCTGCCGCATTGGCCGGTCATGGCCCGGTTGCCGTGTTTGGCGATGTGAAGCCCGGCCCCGGCGGCCACCAATCCCGAGAGCGTGGACACGTTGAGAGTCATCAGGCCATCGCCTCCCGAGCCGACGATGTCCAGCAGGGGGCGGTTTTTTACCGGAAGGTGAAAGGCCTTGGAGCGCATCACGTAGGCCGAGCCGATGATCTCGTCCTGGGATTCTCCCTTCATGTGCAGGGCGGTCAGGTAGGCGCCGATCTGGGCTTCGCTCCAGGCGCCGGTCATGATTCCTTCCATCACCACGGCCGCCTCGCCCTGGGTCAGATCGTTCCCCGCGGAAACATACCGGAGCGTTTCTTGTGGAGATTGCATGGGGACTCTCTTCCTTCCCGCCTTGTCTGGCGGGTGTTGGCGGGCCGCACCGCCCGGCCTCGCCGTCTTCCCGAAAGCGAAGAACGGGTCTGATCGATTGTGCGATGGCCCGATAAAATAAAAAAGGCCGCAAGCGTTTGAGCATGCGGCCTGTTCCTTCATCGTGCCGGATTTATTCGGTTAACGACTGGCTGGCGCACGCCCTCCCGGTGACCGGCGCCACCACCATTTCATGTCCATTGTGCTTTCCATCGGTGTTGAGCGCATCGAATTGCCCTGCCAGGTATTGTCCCTCGAAGCCAGTGGAAAGTTCCATCGGTAATTGCAGGGATGGAACGGGCCGCGGATACGGAATCCTCTGGCCGATTGTTTTTCTATTGGTGTTTTTAATGGGAATGGTGGTGAAATGTCAATGTTATTCAGTGTTTTCGGTGTTTTCGGTGTTTTCGGTGTGTTCTGTGTTTTTCAGAGTTTTTCCGGCCTTTGCCGGTCCGCCGGGAGGCCGCGCCGGCCAGGAGGGCGGGGGGGACGCGCCAGCTTGTGGGCGAGGGCCATCAATCAAGCGCGGCCGGCCGGCCGGAAGGGCCGCCGTGAGGACTGCCGCGCGGGGACTGCTTGCGGGAGACTGACATGGCCAAGGCGATGGTGCTGATCGTGATGGGACCCATGGGCTCGGGAAAAACCACCGTGGGAAGCCTGCTCGCCGGGCGGCTGGGCTGGCGCTTCATCGAGGGCGACGACTTCCACCCCCCCGCCAACGTGGAGAAGATGCGAAAGGGGATTCCCCTCACCGGCCGGGAGCGCGTTCCATGGCTGGACGCCCTGGCCCAGCAAATCGCAGCCTGCCGGAAAAGGGGGGAATCCGCCGTGTTGGCCTGCTCGGCGCTGAAGGCGGACTACCGCCAACGCCTCGGCGCCGATCAGCAAACCGTCGTCACCGTGTACCTCAAAGGGAGCCATCGCCAGTTGCGGGAAAGAATCGAGGCGAGGGCGCATCCCTACATGAACGCCGGCCTGCTGGAAAGCCAGTTGGACACCCTGGAACCCCCAACGGATGGCATCGTGGTGGATATCGCCGGCTCGCCGGAATCCATCGTGGAAAAGGTGGTGGAGGCGTTGCAGGCCATGGACGCCTTTTGCTGAAAACCGTTGCTCCCGCCTTTTTCAGCAGCGCGCCCGCTATCCCTCATCCCGGAGGGCCTCCAATCCGTCGAAGTCCAGGTTGACCCCGTGCCCCGGACGCTCCGGGGCCGTGGCCGCGCCGTCCTGGATCACCAGGGGATGCTCGATGAAGCGCTCCAGGCCAAAGCCGTGCACCTCCAGATATGAGGCATTGGGCACGGCGGCCAGCAGATGCACGTGCAGGTCGTGCACGCCATGGGAAGTGACGGGCAGGTTGTGGGCCTCGGCGGCATGGGCCACCTTCATCCACACGGTCACACCGCCACAGTTGGACACATCGGGCTCGGGGAAATCCACCGCCCCCGCATCCATATAGCGCATGAACTCGTGCAGGGTGCGCAGGTTCTCCCCGGCGGCAATGGGCAAGCTCCCCTCGCGGGCGATGCGCACATGGCCGGGGAGATCGTCGGGAATGGTGGGTTCCTCCAGCCACAACACATCGTGCTGGGCCAGCGCCCTGGAGGCGCGGATGGCCTCATCCACGCGCCAGCGCATATTGGCGTCGGTCATCAGGGTTATCCCCGGGCCGATATGGGCTCGCATGGCGGCGACCCGCTCCAGATCCTCGCCCAGGGTGGGCCGCCCAACCTTCATTTTGATAGCCCGGAACCCGGCGGCCAGATTGGCGTCGGTCTGCCGCAGCAGGTCGTCCAGGGTGAACTGCAAGTCGATGCCCCCGGCGTAGGCCGGCACCAGGGGGTCGTGTCCGCCCAACAGGCGCCACAGGGGCTGCCCCAGCGCGCGGGCCTTGAGATCCCACAGGGCGATGTCCACCGCGCTGATGGCATGGATGGCCAGACCGCCCCGGCCCACGTAATGCACCCCCCACCACATGCGCTTCCAGAGCATCTCGATGCGTCCCGCCGGCTGCCCGACGATCAGGGGCGTCAGATCCCGCTCGATCAGGGCGCGGATGGCGCCGCCGCCCGCCCCAACGGTGTAGGTGTAGCCCAATCCCTCCACCCCGTGGGCATCGGTCAGCCGCACGGTGATCAACTCGAAATGGGTGATCTCCCCGTGGGTGGAATCGGAAAGTGTCCGGGGCAGTGGTATCCGGAAGTGATCGCATTTTACCCGGGCAATGGTCATGGTTTCCTTTTGGACTGAAATTTTTTCGCAACCTTCCATGGGCCTTCCAGCAGCGAGCGCAGAAAGGCGGCTTTTTCCGGGCACTTTCCCGTTTGCAGGCAGGAGCGAAAGCTCCTCACCACCTTGCCGTCCCGAGTCAGCGTCACCCGGTAGGGTTTGCCGAGCAGCCGTGTGTGAACGTAAATGGCGAAGGCTTCGGCGAAGTCATCGTAGAGATTGGTGGCGCCGTATAACGAGGGGAAATTTGTGCGGGAGAGCATACCGTAAACGGTTTCCATCTCCGTCAGGGAGAAAGGGGCCTTGGCGAAGCGGTAAAACCGGGCTTGATGCAGCCGGGGGAAACGCTTCCGCCAGCGGGAGACCGTTTTGCCATCGGACGCCTTGCGCCAGGAAAGCCGGGAGAAGGGATAACGCTCCGGTGGCGGGGGCTTGGGGTTTTCCCAGTAGGAATGGACCTTCAGGGCCAGCCCCAGCAAATGCCCCAACTCATGCAGCACGATGAACCGCACCGCCCCCGTTTGGCCGTCTTCCCCGGCGCGCTCGATTTGCACGCTCAGCCGGTAGCCTTTCGCGGGCCGGAAGGCCGAGTTTTCCTTCCAGGTGGCCCAGGCATTGGCAGTTTGCTCCAGGGCGGAGGCGTTGAGGACGATATAGCCGTGCCGCCATTGTCCCCGCTCATCCTCGATTCCCTCGATGCCGGCCGTGCCGAAGTCGTCCCGGAGCAGGTACAGCGCGGCAAGATGACGCCCGGTGAGGCGCCGCACCTGGGGCGGGAGACCAGCCAACACCTCGCGCATCACGGCCAGGATCGGGTGGTTGGGCGCGACGGTTTTGGGCCGGATGTCCATCCCATAGGCCAGGTTGGTGCGGTGCGCCCGGTCGATGATGGCCGCATCGGCCGGCTTCACCCGGCTGACCAGGGATGCCGCCTGAAATCCCGGATAACGCGAAAGCCGTTGCGCCGGGTGGGCCGGGGTCTGGCAGCCGGCCGCCGCCAGAAGCAGCATCGCGGCGCAAAAGGCGCTGGCGGCGCGCCTCCGCGCTCCTTCCGGGAGGGCGGTCCAATGGGTCATGGTCTTTTCCGGTGTATTCATTCCCGGCCGCATCCCATCGCGAAAGATGGCTCCCCTGTTCCATTTCCCATTCAATCGGGGCGGAAAAAAATCGCGTCCCGCCCACAAGCGGAACAGGCGATCAATCGAATACCAGCTTGGGCAGCCAGGTGGCCAGCAGGGGAAACCCCATCACCAGGAAGAGGGTCGTCAACTGTATGCCCACCAACGGCACGGCCCCCCTGTATACGTCGGAAAGCTTGACACTGGGGGGTGAAGCCCCTTTTACGAAAAAGAGGGCGAAGCCGAAAGGAGGCGTCATGAAAGAGGTTTGCAACACCAACGCGATCAGCACCCCTATCCACAATTTGGACAACTCCGGGTGCGCCAAATGGGCGGACAAGTCGAGTTTATCCAGCACCGGCAGGAAAATTGGCAGGGTGATGACGGTGATTTCAATCCAGTCGATGAAAAATCCAAGAATGAAAATGATCCCCAAAACCGTGAGCAAAACGCCCCAATCGCTCAGCCCCAGCCCCCACAGAAAATCGGCGATGAGGTCGTCCCCCCCAAAAAAGCGGAAGGGGTAGGAAAAAACATTGGCGGCCATCACGATAAAAAACACCATGGAAGTCATCAGCGCCGTTTTTTTGATCACATCATGGAGGTTGGGAATGGTGAATTTCCGTTTGATCACCATCAGGGCCAACCCGCCGGCCGCCCCCAATGCGCCCGATTGGCTGGGTGTGGCCAGCCCCCCGATGATCGACCCGAGCACCATCCCGATCAACCCGACCGGCAGCACCAAATTTTGCGCTGCGTAGAAAATCAATCCCAGCGTTCCTCCTCCCGGCCCTTTGATTTCGGGCTGCGGCCCCTCCCTGGAATCGATGATTCCCCGAAAGAGATAATACACCAGATACAACCCCGACAGGGTGAGGCTGGGAATGAGCACGCCCAAAAACACATGGCCCATCGACACCATCATTTGCGAGGAAAGGAAAAAGAGCATCACGCTGGGTGGAATGATGACGCCCAGCGACCCCGCGGCGGCCACGCAACCGGTGGCCACCGACGGTTTGTAATTTTGTTCGAGCATGGTGGGAAGGGCGAGCAGGGCCAGGGTCGCCACGGAAATACCGACCAGGCCCGGCAACGGCCCCAACAAAATCCCCAAGACGGTAACGGAAATGGCCAGTTGCCCGGGCACCTTTTTCAACAGCACTTGCAGGCAAAGCAGCATGTCCCGCGCCACCCCCGACTTTTCAAAGGCCACGCCCATCAAGAGCAGCATGGGAATCGCCGGAAATATGATGCTGTGCGCAACGGCGCCGTACACCCGCAGGGGGATGTTGTAAAAGGCCACCCAGGGAAACTCACCCAGCAAAAATCCCAGCCCGCAAAACAACACCCCCACTCCGGCCAGCACGAACCCTACCGGGAAGCCGCTGAATAATAACACCGCCAGAGCCAAAATCATCAGCAGTGGAAGATAATATTCGGGGTTTTCCATGAAAAAATCCTACCTGTGGCGAAAAATGAAGGGAATAATCAGACCGGGAGTTACCGCTCCGCGGACCATCAATCCGCTGGCGCGGGAGCGCCGGAGCGGCCGAGCAGGAACAAAACGTTGCGCACGAAGACAACCACCCCTGATAGGAACAGCAACAAACCGCCTACAGGGATGATGGCATTGACCATCCACCTCACAGGCAATCCAAAAGCGATGACCTCCCTTTCACCGCCCTCATAAGCCCGAAAGGAAAACTCGCCGCCATACCAAATGAGGACGGCGCAAAAGGGAACGATGGCGAGAAAAAATCCGGCGGCTTCGATCCAACCCCGTGTCCTGGGGGTGATATGGGAGTGGATAATATCGATCCGCACGTGCGCATTGCTGAGGTAGGCATGGCCCAGACCCAGCAGCACCAGGAACATGAAAGCGCGCCATTCCACGAATTGAAAATAATTCGAGGGGGTGGAAAAAAATTGCCGGGCCACGATGTCAAAACTCCGCACCAGGATCATGATGGGGATAAAAACCCACGCGGAGGCCAAGCTGATGAAAATAATAACCCGTTCGATGGCGTTGAGAATTGTGTGGATGGACATGGGGCAATTGCTCTCTCGGTTTGTGGTTTCGATGGGCTATGAAACCCACCCGCCAAAACCACCAGGGCCATATCGAAGGGGAACGGATTTTGCGCGGCCAACATTTCCCAGGGAGGGGACTGTCAATGGTGCCCAAACGATTCCTCGAACCTCCGATACCACAAAAATGGAGGTAGATTCCACATCATTCGGGTGGATCGCGCAAAATTTTTTGCTGCGGGGCGTAATTTGCCGGGGATGGTTTCCCATCCATCACGTTTTTTCGGCGTGATCCAAAATGTAAATAACGGATGCGCTAAGAGCCTCTCCCGTCTGGTAGTGGGTCAGTTTGAAAAGATAATTAAACCAACACCACGTCATGCTGAGCGAAGCGAAGCATCTTCTTGTTTTTTAT
>JACZSY010000178.1 GCA_022573975.1 SAR324 cluster bacterium
CCGCCTTGGCCGCCTGGCCCGTCTCGGGCGCCTTTGGCGGGTCCGCCGGAGGCGGCGGTTTGGGCGGTTTTCCGGCGGGAATGTTTGCCTCTTCTTTTTCTTTGTCCGTCATCCTGTTCCTCTTGCCCGCAAATCAAGGCCCTCGCCGCAAGCAGCGGGGGTTCAACCCTCAGCTATCTTTTTCCCCGCCAGCGACGGGGCAGGGACCCGCTCAAAAAAAATTCACCTCATGCCCCGCGGCCGGTTCCGGTATCGCCTCCCGGCGGGAATATTTCGCCTTTCGACGGTCATTTTACGCCTTTCGGCGGGGGATTATTGATTCGCGATGGCCTCCGAAAGGGCTTTGGCGGTGTAGTCGATGATGGGGATGACTCGGGAATAATCCATCCGGGTTGGACCGAGGATCCCGATGCTGCCCAGTACTATGCCGCCGTTGCTGTAATTCGCGGTGATCAGCGAACAGGTTTGCAGGTCGGTGATTGGATTTTCTTCGCCGATGGTGACCTGCACCCCCTCCTCGTCCATGCCGTTGTCCATCAGCCCGATCAAGGTTATTTTTTCCTCCAGCGTTTCGAGCAGGCGCTGAATTTTCTCGATGTCGTTGAATTCTTTTACGATGAAGGACTGGCCATCCACATACAGTTGGCGTTCCTCGGTCAGATCGAAGGCCTTTCGGCTCAGGCGCACCGCCTGGGCCAGCAATTGATTGTATTTCTCATGGCTCTCCGAGAGGCTCTGCAATACCTGCTCCCGGACGTCGTCGAGCGGTTCGGTTTCAAACTGACGGTTCAGGGACGCGCTGACTGAATTGAGAAAGTCCTGGGAGAGCGTTTCGGAAACTTCGATGATTTTGTGGAGCACCATATTGGATTGGGTGATCAATACCACATAGATGCGCCGTTCCTCGATTTTTAAAAACTCGACTTTCCTGAGCCGCGTCTGACTGATCCGGGGGGAGGCGACGATGCCGGTGAACTGGGTCAACCCGGCCAACAACTGGCAGGTGGAGGTGAGCAGGCTGACCAGGCCCTGGGAAGACTCCCGCACGGCCTGTTCGATCACCCGTTTCACCTCGGTGGAAAGCGGGGTTTGGCCCATGCAAATATCGACGAAGTAGCGATAGCCCTTATAGGTTGGCACCCTGCCCGCCGAGGTGTGGGGCTGCTCGAGGAAGCCCTGTTCGGTCAGGTCGGCCATGATGTTGCGGATGGTGGCCGGGGAAATACCGAGGTCCAGTATTTTGGAAAGGGAGCGGGAACCCACCGGCTCGGTGGTTTCAATGTAGCTCTGGACGATCACGCAAAGAATCTTGTGGAATCGATCTTCCAGGCTGGCCGCTGGCTTTTTCAGGCTTTGATTGTTTCCGGTCATGGGAGTCTGTCTGACTTGGGAAACTGCTCACCCCAATTCAAGCGGGGATTGACAATTTGTCCCGCCACCGATTCGATGATTGCATCCCGAACAGGAAGCGGGGGGAATCTAAACGTCCACCTGCACTTGTGCCGATTCTGTAATGGTGGTTCGTCTGTGAATGTTAGCACTCATTTGTCTAGAGTGCTAATAAAAAATAACGGTCTGGCATCCTTTCGTCAAGAAAAAACCGGGCCCCGGATGGGCGGCGGAAAATCGGCCGGGGGGAAATCCCGTCGGAGCCTCGAACCTGGCGCGCCGGAATCGCCGGGGAGACGCCCCATGCCCGAGGCGCCATGGCCGCCAACATTCAGCGGCACGGGTCTTCCTGACGGGACTCCCGGGCGGGCTTTCCTGGCGGGTATTCTTGGCGGGTTTTGTTGAGAGACAATGATATTTCACCGTCTCCGGGGAGGTTGTCCAGCCCTGGAAAATTTCCATCCTCAGGTTTTTGGCCATGGCCTTGGCGGGCCTTTTTCCCGGCCAGGCGAATAGCGCCGTTCCGGATCGACCGTTCCCCGTATTCGGGCGAAGTTGCTCCTGGGCCGGCGGAACGGAGAAGCGCCCACCCCGTCCGGCGGCCGTTGGAAGCGTGACCCTGAAGGCGCCGCGCCGTGCGGGTCCATTCCTGAAATGCGTTGCGGAAAATGGTATCGTGCATGACGGAACCGGGGCGGTGGCTGTGGCTGCATGTCTTGCACGGCCCGGAGCAGGAAAAATGGCGCATCGGCCGCGCTTGGAAAAAGAAGATAAGGATGCGCTTCGCCACCGCTGAAAAGCGGCGTCTCATGCCGGCCGGCCCGCGGAAATCTCAGCCGTGAAAATTGCAGACCAGGATCGCCCGCCGGCCAATCGTCAAGCCGGTGATTTTCCCGATTTTTATTCGTCTCCCTTCCCCTGTTCCGCGGAGGATTCCGGTTTTTTTCCAAACGATAAACATTGAAAAGTATTTTGATCTTTCAATTCACAATTTCTTGATTGCTGGGTTCAATGGAAATCCCGCCAATATCAAACGAGGGGGGTATGATGTTTTTTCTTCGAACCGATGGAGCCGGCTCCACTTTTCCAAAAGCGGGCGTTTTGATTTCGGCGTGGTTTTTGATCGGGATGCTGACTGGGGCCGTGCTGGGTCAAACTCAGGAATCGGCCCTGAAATCCACCCCGGAGGCCCCAATCCGCAAGGGGCCTGTTGCCCAAACCAGCAAAAAAACGGTGTTGACCGTCAAGGGGGCGGCGCAGGGAAAAACCTTCAGGTTCGATCTGCCTTCATTGGAAAAATTGGGCCTGATTCGCTATACCTCGAAAAATATCTGGTATGACAAGCCAGTGACCTATGAAGGCGTGTTGGGGTCCAAGCTGTTGGAATTCGTCGGCGTGCCCGCGGGCGCCACAAAAATGATAATGCGGGCGCTCAACGATTACGTGGTGGAAATTCCGATCGAGGATTTCCGGCGCTGGCCTGTCATGCTCGCTCTGAAATTGAACGGAAAATACATGTCCGTTCGCGAAAAAGGGCCGATCTGGGTGGTTTACCCCAACCATCTGTACCCGGAACTGCAAAGCCGTTCCTATCAGGGAAAGTGGATCTGGCAGTTGCAGGAAATTTCCTTTCAATAAGGTGCGTCCCCCATGGCGTCAAGCGAGCCCACCCGCCGGAGCCTTCGGTGCGGGTTGACCAAAAAGCCATTCCGCCCCAGCCTGTTGGCCTTGGGCTGGGGCGTGGCGGCCGCCTCGGTGATCACGGTGATCGCCACGGGTGTGCTCATCCACAGCCAGTTGTCCCTTATCAATCAATCCGTGATTGTCCACCCGGAGGGCCTGGGCATCTGGGAATTTTCGCAGTTGCAAAGGCAATTGTTGAAATTGGACCAGGCCGCCGAAAGATTTCTCGCCGATGGCCGCGCCCCCAACGAGGAAGACCTGCGTCTTCAACTGGATCTGGTGTTCAGCCGCATCAACAATTTTCGCCAGGGGGAAATCCACACGGCCCTCTCCAAAAATCCGGAGTTGTTCGAGCGGGCCGAAACCCTCGGGAAAATGGTGCTGGGCATCGAGGCTTCGCTTCCGGCGGTGCTGGGCGATCCAACACAACGGGGCGCGGAATTTTCCGCCAGCATAAAAAAAGCGGTTTTGCTCAGTCAGGAAACCCATTCCCTGGCCTACAACGCCCTGCTTCGGCAACGGGAACATCTCACGCTTTCCACCCAGAGCGCACAGTTCCTGGTCAATGTGTTCAGCCTGCTGTTCGTGGTGTTGGCGGCATTGCTGATGTTCATCATCTGGCGCGTGCTGCGCGGGCGGCTGGATGATGTGATCTTGTTGATGGACCGATGGAAACAAAGCGAAGAGCGCTTCCGCAATCTTGTGGAAACTTCCCTGCTGGGGATATTCGTCCATCGGGATTTCGATGTAATTTACGCCAACGATGCTTTCCTCGCCATGCTTGGGTTCGACACCATGGAACAACTCCACGCCATGGGATCCTTGATCTCCATTGTGAAACCCGAATATCGGGAAATGGTGCGGCGGCGCTATGTGGAACGGATGGAGGGCGAACAGCCGCCGGGCCGCTACCAGTTGGAACTGACGCCCAAGGAAGGAAGCCACATTTGGGTGGAAATTCAGGTCAGGATGATCACCTGGGATGGTTCTCCGGCGATGATGGTGATCAATCAGAATATATCCGGGCGAAAGGAAGCGGAGCTCCATTTGCGAAAGGCCAAGGAGGATGCGGAAAAAGCCAACCTGGCCAAAACCCATTTCCTGGCCAATATGAGCCATGAACTGCGCACTCCCCTGACTTCCATGATCGGTTTCACCAAACTGATCCTGCAAGGCGTATACGGCGCGTTGCGCCCGGCCCTGCGGGAGGTGATGGAGGATATCAGGGAAAGTGGGGACCATCTCCTCAACATGATCAACGAAACACTGGACATCTCCACAATCGAAGCCGGGCGGATGGAATTGAAACTGGCGCCCACCTTGCCCTGGGCCTGTATTCAATCGGCCGTTCGCGGCCTTTCCGCCTCCGCGAGGGAAAAAGGCCTGGCGCTGGAGGCGGAAAACGAGGCCCGCGCCCTGCCGTCCGTGCCCCTGGATTTCCAACGCATCTCGCAGGTGCTGATGAATCTGGTGGGCAATGCGATCAAATTTACCGCCGCGGGGGAGGTGAGGCTTGGCGCCCGGCAGGAAAATGGGGCGGTCCTGTTCTGGGTGGCGGACACTGGAGCGGGCATCCCCAGCAAAGATTTCGAACACCTGTTCGACGAATTTCAACGGGCGGACAGCGCATTGGCCCGTCAGGTTCCGGGCTTTGGCTTGGGTCTGGCCATCTCGAAGAGAATCGTGGAAACTCATGGAGGAAACATTTGGGTTGAATCGCAGGTGGGAAAGGGATCGATTTTCTGGTTTTCCCTGCCCATTGCACGATGAGAGGGGAAGCCGGCCGGTGAATACGAAAAGAAAAAAAATCATTCTCTACGTGGAGGATGAAGAAATCCTGCGCAAACTGGTGCGGCATTCCTTCATGGGCCGCGATTACCAGATCGTCGAGGCCGGGGATGGAGCCGAAGCCGTGAAAAAGGCCGAACAACTGCGTCCGGATATTATTCTGATGGACCTGCAGCTTCCCAGGATTTCCGGGTATGACGCCATTATCGCCATCAAGCAAAATCCCGCATTGAAGGACATTCCGATCATCGCCCTGACGGGTTTCGCCTTGGCGGGGGAGGAAGAAAAAGCCAGGGAAGCCGGATGCGATCATTACATCACCAAACCCTTCGATCCCATGGCGCTGGTGGAAATCGTCGACGGCTATCTCGCCGGTTGAATTTTGTGATATGGGTCCATGCCCCGCCGCTTGCGGCGGGGCCGTTCATGGTCCTCACGCCGCCTCGTCCTTATCCAGGGGCGCAAGCATCGCCGTTCACCCGGCCCCCGGCCCAGGCGCCGCTCCCGCCCGCGGCGGAGGGTGAAAGGTGGAACGATGAAAGCCGGCGGCGGAAGGGGGCTTTTTTTTCCATTCACATTTCAGCAGGGAATTTTGGCATGGTGGAATTTCACTCCAAGGACAAGAAAACCCGTGATATGTACAAGTACCTGATTGGCTGCGTGGTGCCCCGCCCGATCGCTTGGGTGTCCACGCGCAGCGCGGCCGGCGAGGCCAACCTGGCCCCGTTCTCGTTTTTCAACGGCGTCGGCGCCAACCCCCCGGCCCTGGCCTTCTCCCCCAACGACCGGGCCGATGGGATGAAGGACACCTGCCGCAACATCCTGGAACATCCCGAGTTCATCGTGCACGTGGTCTCCGAGCCCATCTCCGCACAGATGAACGTCACCTGCGGGGATTATGGAGCGGACATCGACGAGTTCGTCGAAGCCGGGCTGACCGCCGTGCCCGGCACCGCGGTGGACGTGCCCCGGGTGAAGGAGGCGCTGGTGGCTTTCGAGTGCAAGCTCTACCAGCACATCCGCATGGGCGAACACCCCCCGCACAACAACCACATCATCGGGGAAATCGTCTACTGGCACATCGACGACAGCATTCTCGACGAGAGCGCCCGCAATCCGGTGCGGCCGGAACTATTGCAGGCCGTGGGCCGCATGGGCGGCATCGAATACGCCCGCACCACCGACCGCTTCGAGATCGTCCGCCCCGTCATCGAGGCCGGCGACCCGCGCTCCATCCCCGCCCGCAAATCCGCACAGGAAGCCGCCGCCGCGCCGAAGATTCCCGCCAGCGGGGGGTAGGGGGGGGCATCGATTCAAGGGAAATTCAGCTTCCCGGATCCACCCTGCCGGTACCCGGTGGGGTTTCCTCCTCGTTGACCTACACCACTTCCGCGGGGGACTTCCCGTACTAACTCTTTACCGTTATTTTCCGCTATTCCCCTGCCGCGCCGGAACCCCTGACATTTTTCCCCATGGCTCCCGCAATGGCTCGTTCCTTCCGCCAAATATTCCGGGTCACCCGAGGGCTGAAGGCGCTCCGCCCGCGTGATCCAATCCATTCCGCCGCTCACCCGGGGGTGTGGACTTTGCAGTTTATCCCCCCTCGAAGCAAAACTTTTTAGCGACGCCCGTCGTTCAACCCAATGACGGAATAATCCGGCAGACTGTATTTCAATTAATTTGGTTACACCATATATAACAACAAGTTAACCATATTTTTTTTAATTTCAGACGTAATAAAAATATACTATTTAATACTTATTTTCAACCTGTATAATTTCAGTATGGTTGTTGACCAAAATATGGAAGGAAAAATCGAAATGGCAAACCCAAATCACCCTCGCAAAGCTATCGTCGGGGGGCTGATATTGTTCCTGGCGTTCCTGCTGGCGTCATGCGGGGGCGACAGCGGGGCAGCAGCCCAATCGGTCAGCGGGAAAAATACGGGCGGCGCCGCGCCGGCCGGGTTCGCGATCGACTCGCCGGCGGAAAATCCGGCCTACACCAGCAGTCTGCTGGACACCACCCTTTCCGGAAGTTGTGTTAGCGGGGATACGATCGACATTGCCGGGGACGTATCCCCCAGTTCTCAGACCTGCGCCTCGAGCGCCTTCAGTTTTACCCTGCCGGGGGGAGGCGATGGAACCTATCAGTTTTTTGTTTCCAGCACCGATCCAGGGGGAAATGCCGATTTGATCCCCTTTACCCTGGTGCGGGATTCCGTGCCCCCCGGCGCGGTCACCATCACCTCGCCCATATCGTCCCCCGTGGTTTCAAGCGATTCCGATCTGCTCATCTGGGGCACCTGCGAGAACGACGCCACTGTTATCGTGGAGGAGGTGGATGCGGGCGGAAATCCGGTGGCTTCCCAATCCGCGCTCTGCGCGGGCACGGTATATTCCATCACCCTCAACAGGCCCGGCGTGGCCAATTACCGGTTCAATCTGACCCAACAGGATCAGGCGGGCAATACATCGCTGGTGGTGGTGCAGGATTGGGTGCAGGACGCATCGGTGCCGGCCACGCCGGTCATTGGATCGCCCCTGGACGCCCCGTATTTTTCCAATTCCGGGCCGGTGACGCTCACCGGAACCTGCACCAGCGCCCCGGCCCATACGGTGACCCTGAACGATGGCACCGTCCCGCCCCCCACCACGGCCTGCACCGCGTCGGCCTTCTCCTTTTCCCTGGCCGCGCCCGGCGGAGACGGCTCCACGACCTATCAGGTGACCCAGGCCGACGACATCGCCCTGATCGACTCGGCGGCGGTGGTATTTCAATGGGAGTTCGACACCACCCCGCCGCCGGTTCCGGCCATTCTCAGTCCGGCCTCGCCCTTTACCGCGCCGGACCCCCTGGCCATCACGGGGGTTTGCGAGGACGGCGCCACGGTCGATCTGTCGACCAATCCCGGGGCCGTGGTGCTGCAGACGACGGCCTGCTCCGCTGGCAGTTTCGCGTTCACCGTCTCCGAGAGCGGTGACGGCGCCTATACCTATGACATCGCCCAGACCGACAAGGCGGGCAATCCCTCCTCCGGGGCCGCGACCCTGTTGTGGAACCGGGACAGCGGGGCGGTGCCGCCTCCGACCATCACTTCCCAGGCCGTCAATCCGTTTCTGTCCAACAGCGACACGCTCAGCCTGTTCGGCGGCTGCCTGACGGGATACACCGTGACGCTGTCCGGCGGCGCCACCGGCGCCACCACCTGCGCCGGAGGCGTCTATACGTTCTCCATCGATAAATCCGGCGATGGGGCCGATGCCGCCTACACGCTCAACGTGACGCAGGACGACGGCCTGGGCGGGCCTTTGTCCGACCCGGTGTCCCTGGTCTGGAACCGTGACATCACCGCGCCGGTGCTGACCGTATCGGCCTCTCCGCCCAATCCCAATCCCTCCAGGGAGAGCCGCTTCGAGTTCAGCGCCTCGGAGCCTGGCTCCACTTTCGAATGCGACCTCAACGCGGCGGGCTTCACCGGCTGCGCTTCTCCGGCGTCGTATTTCGATCTTCTCTCCGGCCCCCTGCAAACGCTCCAGATCCGCAGCCGGGATCTGGCGGGCAACGTATCGGCGCCCCAGACGTTCAACTGGGTGCAGAACGCCTATCTCACGGTGTTGCTTTACCACCTGGACGATGCGGCGCCATTGGCGGACAGCAGCCCTTATACCGGCGGGTTCAGCAACCCCCTCGGCGCCGATCTGGTCTCGGCGGCCGGGCCCGCGGGGTTCGCGGAGGGGCGCCTGTTCAATGGAAGCTCGGATTTCATGTCGGCGCCAAACAATGCCAAGCATTCTTCTTTTCAGTCGGTGATGACCCTGGAGGCCTTCGTCAAGTTCAACGCCCTGCCAACCCCCGGGTCGAAGATGGCTTTTGCCTCCAAGACGGACCTGGCAACGGACCATGGATGGGAATTCGGCATCAAACCCCAGGGAGGGAGCGGAAAATACACCCTTTATTTCGACGGGTCCCTGGACGGCGCGCTGGTCGGCCCCACCAAGTCGGCGCGGCTCAACGCCGTCAACCTGGGGCAGTTCTACCATGTGGCCCTGGTCTGGGATCGGGGAAACGTGACCTTTTACTTCGATGGATCGCAGGTCGGCGTGAAGGCCATCGGCACCGTTGGGGTGGCGTCCCTCTGGAATTCCTCCCAGCCCCTCCGGCTGGGCTCCAGCAACGGAACCGGGAATTTCCTCAACGGAGTATTGGACGAGGTGCGCATCAGCCAGACGATTCGTTACACGGCCAATTTTTCTCCGCCGGCCAGCCCGTTTTCCGGGGATTAGCCCTTTTGCCCGGCCGCCGTCTTTCAGCGCGGTTCCCGGCGGTGATTTTAGAAAGCCTGTGGCCAACTAAATGCGTGGGGGATTTCATCCCCCACACCCCCTGACCATTTTTTGGAAAAAATGGATGAAAACTTCATGCCTGTCCCTTTGGCTCAGGTAATCTATTTTGATTTGGAATGCGGGAGTGTTTTTTTCACGCGGCACCTCACCCCGCCCCGGCCACAAACACCGTGCC
>JACZSY010000179.1 GCA_022573975.1 SAR324 cluster bacterium
CGATAGCGGCCTGACGCCCTTGGCGAAGGCCGGGTCCTTTACCCTGAGAGTCGCCAGATCGCTGTCATGGGCGATGAATTCGATCTCCGCGAAAAAAGGGCGCTTGCCCTCGTTGCGCCTGACGACGATTTGCTTGGCGTCGCTGACCACGTGCGCGTTGGTCATGATCCTACCCCCGGTGATGAGGAATCCGGAACCCGAGGATTTACTCGGCCGGGTGCGCTGCCAGGGAGAAAACCAGTCGCCCCGTTGGTGGGTCACCTGAATGGAAATAATGGCCGGTTCGATCAGCGTTTCATTGGAACGGTCCTCTTCGGTGGAACCCTTCCCTTGGGCCAAAGGCGCATCGATGGACAACCCCATTCCCATCGTGGCCACCGTCAACCCAACCAGCAGAAAAAGAATCCCGGGGGGAAATTTTTGTCGGGGAGAATGGGGCATGGGAGGTTTTTTCATCCACGGTCTGGGTTTGCGGATGCCGGCCAGGCAGGCAAAAAGCGCGGCCCCGGGCGCTCGCCGTCCGAGTGGTGTGGCGCGCATGGAAACACCCCTTCCGCTAATACGATACAGCATTCTCGGCATGGGGCAATGTCGCCGCCAGCGGCGTGCCGGGCGAAATGCGCGGCGCGGGGCAATCTCCCCTCCCCCCTTATATCACCATGGCTCTCAGCATCCGCCACAGATCCCGCAGCAGGGGCAGCAGACCCCCTCTTTTGGCGAAATGACGTTTCAACAAGGGGAGCAGTTTCTCGTGACCGGAATCGTCGGCCCGGAAAAAATCCTCGGCGGCCTGGCAGAGCGCGTCGGGGAGCACGGTGAACATGCGGGGCGAGGTCAGCAAATCGGGCACCCGCCGAAACGTTTTCAGGTTCCGGCCCACATAGGAATCATGGATTCTCCGTTCATAGCGGCTCAGCACCCGGGTGGAGAAATCACCGCTGGCCAGGGCCTCCACCGCTGTTTCGCCCGCCAAAATCCCCGAGTGCATGGCATAGTGGACGCCCTCGTAGATCACGCCCGCGGCCAGCACCATGGCCGCCGCGTCCCCGGCCAGCATCAACCCGTCGCGCACCAGCCGGGGGCGCATTCTCCAGCCGCCTTCGGGCACGATGTGCGCGCCGTATTCCAGCCGTTCTCCGCCCTGGATCATTCGCTTGACGGCGGGCTGGCTCTTGAAGGCATCGAGGGCGTCCATGATATTGACCCCGCTTTTTTCGATGGAGGGCAGTTGGGCCACGAACCCGATGGAGAGGGTATCGCGGTTGGTATAGACGAATCCGCCGCCCTGCAAGCCCTTGGGCCAATGCCCCAGGAACAGCGCGGCGCAGCCCCCTTCCGGCCCGATCTGGAACCGGTCCTCGATCGTTCCGGCGGGCAGGGCCAGCGTTTCGCGCACCCCCAGGCTGTAGTGCCTGGCATCGGGTTTGGGCACCAGCCCCGCCTGTTGCCCCAGCAGGGAGAGGATGCCGTCCGCGCAGATCACCACCGGGGCGCGCAGATCGCCCTCCCCGCGCCGCACCCGCACGCCCACCACCGCGCCATTTTCCACGATCAGGGCGTCGGCCACGGTCGAGGGGATCAGCAAGGCCCCGGCCTGTTCGGCCTCGGCGGCCAACCAGCGGTCGAAGCGGGAGCGATAGGCCGTGAACCCGTTGTAGGGGGGGGCGGCGAAGGGTTCGGAGGCAAAGTCCACGTTGATGGAACGTTCCTGCCCGAGAATCCAGGTGGCGTGCCGGGTGACCGGCCGCTCGATGGGGGCCTGGTCGACGAAGTGGGGAAAGTGCCGCGCCAGTTCCATGGAATAGATCATGCCCCCGAACAGGTTCTTCGCGCCCGGGTGGGCGCCGCGCTCCAGCAGTGCCACCCGCTTGCCTTCCCGCGCCAGCCGCCAGGCCGCGCAACTGCCCGCCGGGCCCGCGCCCACCACGATGGCGTCGAATTCATCGTTTCCGCTCATGGCGTCCTGGCCTGGGTTCGGTCTCCGCCCGCCAGCGCCGCCGGTGGCGCGCCGCCCGCCTGTTCCACCCGCCGGGTCAGGGCCGGCACCAGTTGGCGCAAATCGCCGATCAGGGAGAGATGGGCATGGGCGTGGATGGGCGCCTCGGGATCGTTGTTGATGGCGATCAGGGTTTCGGGTTCCTTGACCCCCACCATATGATAGGGCGCGCCGGAAATCCCCACCGCCACGTAGAGTTTCGGCCGCACGATGGCCCCGGTGAGGCCGATCTGGCGGGAGAAGGGGAGCCAGCCCTCGTCCGCCGCGGGGCGGCTGCCCGCCACCACCGCCCCCAGGGCCCGGGCCAGCGCCCGCACCATGTTTACCGCCTCCTCCGAAAACGCCCCCCGTCCGAAGGCGACGATGCGCTCGGCGTCGGCCAAATCCAGGGTGGCGGGATCGGGCGGCAGCAGCGGGGCCGTTCCACCGGCTGCTCCGGTGAAAGGCAGGGTCTCCAGTTGGAGCGGCGGTGTCGTGTCCGCCGCGATGCGGGGCGGGCGGGGGGACTCGCCGACGGCTCCGGGAAGCAGCGTCACCACCACCGGCCGCCCGGCATCCAAACGGCACACCGCCTCGAAGCGCTCCCCGAGGGTGGCGCGGCTGGCCACGAACCGGCCGCCGTCCAGGGTCAGGCCGGAGGCGCCGGCCACGTAGGGAGCATCCAACTCCGCCGCAAGGAGGGGCGCGGTCACCTTGCCGAAGGTATCGGCCGAAAACAGCACCGCCCTCGGTGGGAAATTCGGTGGAAAATTCGGTGGAACCGGCAGCAGCGGGGCCAGCAGGGAGCGCCCGCCAAGGCAGACCGGATGGGGCGGCAAGTCCCGGCCCAGCGATCGCACCACGGACACGCCCCAGCCCGCAAGCCAGCGGGCGTCCGCTTCGGTGGGAGCCGGCCCGGAGTAGGCCGCCAGCGCCGCGCCCAAGCGGCGGGCCAACGCGCCGCCCTCGTACAACACCTCCGCGGCGGCCGGGGCGAGTTCCTGATCGCGCCCGCGGGGCAGCCAGACCCAGACCTCTCCGCCGGAGGCTCCGGCATCCGCGCCCCCCTGTTTTCCTTGGCGGCTCATTCCCATGCCACCGCGAGGCCCGCGACCCGGCGGGCGGCGCGATGCCCGTCCAGGATCGCCTCTCCCACGTCCTTTGGCGCCAGGCAGTCCCCGACGCGGTACAGTTCCGCCATGTGGCCCTCCAAGGCGGCGGCCATCCCATCGCGCGGACGGCCCGCGTTGACCGGCACGATCAAATCCACCCCCTCCAGGTTGCGCTGGGTGTTGTCCTGAATGTTGAGCAGCAGTGGGTCGCCGCTGACATCCATCACGATATGTCCGGACACGAAGGTCACCGGATCATCGGGCAGCGCGCCCAGGCGTCCATGCCACAGTTCCAGGTCCAGGGAGGCGCCCAGGTGTTGTCCCACATGGAAGGCCGAGGTCACCAGGGTCACCCGGCAGCCCCCCCCGGCCAGGTATTCGGTCAGGGAAGCGGCCTGGTGGTCACCCATCTCGTCGATGATCAGCGCATGGCCTGAGGCGGGGCGGGGGCCTTCCAGCACCTGAATCGGCGTGCGCACCCGCGGGCCGTCCATCCCCGGGATGTGGCCGGGCCGGGTTTCCTCCTGCCCGGTGGCCAGGATCACCGCATCGGGCGCTTCTTCGGGGGGGGCTTCCAGCACGGTGTTGGCCGTCACTTCCCGGCCCAGCCGCAGGGCCGCCCCGTGGCGTTTCAACTCCGCGGTCTTGTTGCGGATCAGGTCGCCGAACTCGAGGCGCTGAGACACCTTGACGATCCAGTTGATGTTGCCCCCCAGCCGGGGTTCCCGGTCGAACAAGGTCACCCGGTGACCGTATTGGGCGGCCACGATGGCCGCCTCCATGCCGGCCGGACCGGCGCCGATGACCCAGACCCGTTTGGGCCGTCCGGCCGTGAGGGTGCCCGTGGTGGCGCCCGTGACTGTGCCCGTGGCGGCGCCCTCGGCGAAGGAGGCGCCGCCCCATTGCGCCTCATAACCGTTGGCTGGATTCTGGATGCAACTGAGCGGCGCGTTGAGGCCCATCAGGCCGATGCAATACTGGTTGCAGGCGATGCACTTGCGGATTTCCGAGGCCTGGCCGTCCCGCGATTTTGCCGCCCAGTCCGGGTCGGCGATGTTGGCGCGCACCACCCCCACCAGGTCGCAGACCCCGCCGGTGAGGAGGCGGTCGGCCATCAGGGGATCGTTGATCCGTCCCACGCCGATCACCGGAACCTTCACCGCCTCGCGGATGGCGGCGGTATGGCCGGACTGGTAACCGGCCGGCACGGACATGGGACCCTCCACCATATACAGCCGGGCCGTGGTGCCGATGGAGGTATTGATGAAATCCACCAGCCCTTCCGCATCCAGCCGCGCCGCCATTTCCACCACTTCGTCCAACACCAGCCCGCCGTCGATCAACTCGTCGGTGCAGAGCCGGATGCCCACGGCCAGATTGTTCCCGGCGCCCTGGCGCACGGCGCGGAGGCATTCCACGGTCAGCCGCAGCCGGTTTTCAACGCTGCCCCCCCAGCGGTCGCTCCGCTGGTTGGTGTGGGGCGACATGAACTGGCGGAGGATCGAAGAGTGAGAGGCTTGCAGTTCCAGACCGTCGAAACCGCCCTCCCGGGCATGAACCGCCACACGGCGGTAGCCGGCCGCCAATGCGGCGATTTGAGACTCGCCGATGGACTGGGGGACCTCCCGGAAAAGACCGTCACCCACCGGCGAAGGGCCCCACAGCGGCTCGTCATTGAAAAAACTGAAGCCCTGCAGGCCGTTGTGGTTGATCTGGCAGAACACCGGCACGCCCTCGCCATGGAGGGCGGCGGTCAGGCGGCGATAATGGGGGATCACGCCTTCCTCATAGGCGTGGATCAATTTCTCATAGGCGAAATCGGACGGATGCACCGATTGTTCCTCGGTGATGATCAACCCGCAACCCCCACGGGCGCGCTCCAGGTAATAATTCCGCAACCGGCTTCCCGGCCGGTTTTCCTCGGCCAAATTGGTGAGATGGGCGGAGAACACCACCCGGTTGGGAACCTCCACGGGACCCAACCGGATCGGAGTGAAGAGCAGTCGATAGGGGGTCATGAACCTGCCATGGCGATGCGCTCGGAAATGAACGGCCTCGCCCCAAGCAGCGAGGGATTAAACCTCCGGCTTCCTTATATCGCCGCAAACGGCGGGGAATGGACCCGGATTAATATAAACATCTCCGCCAACCCGGGCGGAATCCGGGAGAATTGGAGGATGGAAAACAGACCCCGTACCCTATCATGGAAGGAAACGGGGGTGAAAGGTGGGTTTAGGAATCGTTTCCGGCTACCATGATCCGATCCTGTCTTTTCATGGGGTCGGGCATCGCCTCTCTCACCACTCATCGATCCAATTTGCATTCTTTCCAGCCAAAAGGAGAACCGATGAAGCGTTTTGTCACCGTTGTTTTAGGATTGGCGCTATGTTTTTGGAGCCTCACTCCGGCATTCGCCGTGATCGACGAGGATGACGTCTCAAGACTGGCAAAGAGACTGCTAACCGGAAAAGGATTCGCCGAAGCCTGGAGCATCTCATCGAAGGAACGGCAGATCCTCTTCATAAAAATCGGATTCGGACTGAATTATCTGATCGAGTTCAGGACCAAGTCCTGTTACCGGCTGTTCGACGACGGGGTGTTCGTCATCGATTGTGGAATCATCAAAAAAGGGTATCCCCTGCTCGCGCCGCTGATCACCTGGTAGACTCCCCGGCTGAGGGAGCGTTCCGGGCGATGGAGCGTGCCGGAGGCCGCCGCGCTTCCCCAGGAGCGGCAGCACCGGAACGACGGGGCCGGCGCGCTCATTTCAGCAGCGGCGATTTCAACGGCCTCATTTCAGCACCGTGACGGTTCTGCCGGGCCGCAGCCGGTGTTGACCGGCCACGATCACCCGTTCCCCGGCTTTCAATCCCGACCGCACCTCCACCCGCTCGCCGCTGAAGGCGCCCAGGGTGATCCTCCTGCGTTCGGCCCGCCCATTTTTCACCACATACACGAAGCGTCGCTCCTCGTCCCCCAGCACCGCCTGGCGTGGAATGAGCTTGGCCCTGCCGCGCACGGCGGTGCGGATGCGCACCACCGCGAACATGCCCGGCCGCAGCTTCCCCCTGCCGGTATGGGTGATGTTGACGATGATCTTGAAGGTGCCGCTTTCGGGGTCGATGGTGGGATTGATCCGGGCCACCCGGCCGGGAAAGGATTTGCCGCGCAGGGCTTCGGGGGAGATGGTGACCCTCTGACCCCGCTTGACCAGGAACCATTGGGACTCGGGCAGGCGCAATTCGGCTTCCAGGCGGTTGAGGTCGGCCAGGGTCAACAAGCGGGTGTTGGTGGCGATATTGTCACCGGGCTCGACATTCCGTTCGGTCACCACGGCGCTTACCGGGGCGATGATGCTGGCCTGGGACACCTTCAGGGCGGCCAGTTCCATCTCTGCCTTGGAGGTCTCATAGGCGAACCGGGCGTTGGTGAAGGTGCCCTCGTCGATCAGCTTGCGGGCATCGAGGGCCTGCACCCGCTTCCATTCCCGCCCGGCGCGTTTCAGTTGTATCCGCGCTTCGGCTTCCTCCAGCTGGGCCTGGGTGAGGCCATAACCGGCGTCGTCCTTTTCTTTTTGGGAGGCCAGTTTCTCCCGGTAGGCCAGGTTCAGGCGCCTGGCCTCGGACTCCTTGCGGCGGCGGTCGTTGATCTTTTTTTTCAGGGTGATCTTCCAGGTGTCGAAATTGTGGAGCGCGTCCCGGTATTCCTTGCGGTCTTCCAGGGCCTCGGAGCGGATGGTGCGTTGCCGCTTCCATTCCGCCGCGTCCCGGGCCACGGCCACCTTGGCCTTGGCCAGGATCAGCCGGGATTCCCGGTCGTCGAGCTGAATCATCAGCCGCCCGGCCCGCACCTTGTCCCCCTCCGTCACCCGAACCGAGCGGACGATGCCCGGGATGGGTGAAAACACGGCGGTCACCCGCCTGGAGACCAAGGTGGTGTTCTGACGGATCTCGTCCTGCACCCGTCCCCTGGAAACAGCGGCGATGCGCACGGGAACGGCGCTTTCGGAGGTCTTGGAGGACTTTTCAGGCTTGGGAGCGGGCGCGGCTTTTGGCCGGGGTTGCCGGGCGGCGGAGGCGTTGGAGGTGAGGAAGCCCCGCAGGGTTTTCCCCCCCTGCCCCAGCAGATCGTAACCCGCCCATCCCAGGGCGGTGAGGAACATCAGGCCGAACACCACCGCCAGGATGCGGGGAAAAATATTCCTGATCGCTCCGTTTGACATCGATCGCACTCCACGATTCCGGCAATTTCAGGGACGCCGCTGCTGCCTTTCCATCTTACCCCTTCCTCAAAAAACCGAAACCTCGCCCCGCCCGCGGACGCCACTCCGGTTAAATTTACGATGCTGGGAACGGCACACCCGGCCGCTATTTGGTCAGCGGCAGCCCGCTCTCGTGCAACAGGCCGATCCAGGCCAGCATCACCTCGCCCCTGGCGTCGATCCCGGCCAGCACGTTGCGGTTGAAGATGTTCTGGCGTTCCAGGAACTCCTCATAGCGCACATTGCCGCCCTGGTAGGCGCGTTGGTAGGCATCGCGTTCCAGTCTGCTGGCCGCCACCCGCATCCCCTCCAGTTCCAGCCGGGCCATGGCGGATTGAAGGTTCAGGTAGCGGCGTTGAACCTCCCGCAGCCTGGCCTCCCTCGCCTCCACCAGTTCCCGGGCGGCCTGATGGCGCCGGAAACGCGCCTGATACTGGCGGGAAGCCTGATCGGCGGCGGGGTCTTTAAAATCGAAGAAGGTGATCTCGAAAGAGGTCAGGCTTTGATCGCGCCGCGTCTGGCTTTCGGTGGTGACCACCTTGCCGCCGCTGATGGTAAAATCCTGGTCGCTGAAGGTGCCCCGGGTTTCGGAGCGTTCCGCCTGGACGCGATGTCCGCCAAAGCGGTAGACCAGGGACAATGCGACAGAGCGCGTGCGGTCTTCACCGTCGGAGTCGGTGAGCGCGGTACTCAGTTCCAGTTCGGGGTAATCCGCCGCTTCGAGACGGCGCTGCTCGTGGCGGGCCTGTTCCAGCAATCGCGCCAGGCGGGTCAATCCCCGATGGTTCTCCAACGCGGCCCGGTTGTAGTCGGCCAACGGCCCCAGGCGGGTGTCCATCGCCACGTCCGCCTTCAACTCCGCCTCCGGCGCGACCGGGCGGCGCACCAGGTGGGAGAGGGACAGGGCCCTCCCCTTGCGGGAGCGAATTTCCTCCTCCAACCTGAAGCGCTCATCGGCCAGGGCCAGCCGGGCCTGGATCACCTCCAACTCGGTGCGCAGGCCCAGCTCCTGACGGCGCTTCATGTTGACGGATTCGGTTTTGGCCTGCTCCACGGTCAACCGCAGGGACTGGATGCTCCGGGTGGATGAGAGCAGCGCCAAAAAGGCCTCGGCCAACTCCAGCTTCAGGTTTTCCCTGGCCTGGCCTTCCTCCAACACCCCGGCGGCCCTGGCGTTTCGCGCCGCCCGCAAACCCGCCCGATCCCGGCCGCCGGCATAGAGCGAATACCCCAGCCGGGCCTCGGTCTTGCGCCGCGTCTCCGAGGTGGTCAGGTCTCCGGCCTTGCGCGTTTGGGAAAATGAAAGGGAGGGCAGCCAGGCCCGGCGCCAGGCTTCCTGCTCACGCCTTTGGTGCAGGCCGGCGGAAACCCGGAACTCCGGCCCCCAGAGCCACCGCTCCGCGCCATGGCGCAACGCTTCGGAAAGCCGCAGGCTTTTCAGTGGCGCAGTTTTCAGTGGCGCGCCGCCGGATTCCGGGGTTTGCGCCTGGAGCAAAGCGGCGCCTCCCACGGCCGTCAGCATCCAAATCACCACAGGTTTCCAGTTCATGCTTCTCCTTGGAGTCGAAGGGGTTTGGAGAAAAAGATCCCTCGCCGGGGGCCGGGACGGGGCGGCGAATTTTACCACCGGACTTTACTGCTCAGACGTTGCTGCTCATAACCGCCCGGAACCGCCTCTTTTCGGCGCCCCATTGTTGCCACCGGAAGGGTTCGCGGCAGTCGAAGCAAGGTTTTATCATAGCCTGCCCGGATTATGCGGGATTGATCACCGAAGCGAATTTTGTCGTGGCCGATAGGCGCCGGTTGGCGCGCGCCCTTCCCGGGCGGAAGGCAAGGGGCCATGTTTGCCGGCAACTCCGTGCCCTGACATCCCCCATCCCATGCAAATCCGGCCACCTTGTTTGAAAGATGCCTATTCCCTTAGCTCAGCAAAATTGTTTTGCATTGGAAGGCGGGGAATGTGTTTTTTCACGCCGCACCCCGCCCCGGCCACAAAAACCGTGTCC
>JACZSY010000180.1 GCA_022573975.1 SAR324 cluster bacterium
CATGGAAGGGGGTGACTTCCTCCGCTATATGGTTGTAAATACGACGATTTTACCCTATCCGCATGGTCGAGGGAGGGAGGCCGAAGGCCGGGAGTTGAGGCTTCGGGCGTGGCTTTACTGGAATTCCCTGTCATCCGCCTTGTGGGAAAGCGGTAGATTTAGGCAAGGTTGACGGGGGAATCCCCAACCCCGGCCCTTCCCCATTGGGCTGTAAAAAATCACCGGGGGAAGGGGGACTACTTATCTATATCGTTGTAAATACGAAGTTTTTTCCCTCTCCATGGAATGGAGAGGGAGGGAGGCCGCGGGCCGGGAGTTGAGGCTCGGCTGTGGCGTTATCCACACCGCTCGATTTACACCGTACCCATAAACTAAAAACTCCATTTCAAATCAAAGAAAACACGGTCGTTGTCCTTGGCGGCGGCGAGGAGGAAATTCTCTCCGTCCCCTCGGGTGTAAAGCACCACGCCGCCGGTCAGGTCCA
Source organism: SAR324 cluster bacterium (assembly GCA_022573975.1). GTDB lineage: Bacteria > SAR324 > SAR324 > SAR324 > JACQKK01 > JACZSY01. Next base: position 485 of record JACZSY010000180.1, read on the forward strand.
AGGCCTCCGCCAATTCGTATGTGGCGGAGTATCGTTGCAGGCTGCCCTGCTCGGCCTTGCGCCCGAAATAAATGAGCACGGCCACCAGGTCCAGCTTTTCGCGCAGGAAGCTGCCCCGGTAGGTGAAGACGTACTGGTTGACGTTTTCGGCCTGGCCGTCCGGCGAGGCTTCCAGCGCCTTGTCGAAGCCGGCCAGATGCCGGTTGGCCGCTTCCAGCGAAAGGGTGGTGTCGCCGATTCCGGAATATTCCAGTCCCAGCACCCCATCGTAGCGGGTGAAGCGGCGGGCGCCGCCCTGGAAGAACCGCAGGCCGGTGAACCGCGCGCCCTCCAGCTTGAGCAGCCAGTTGCCCAGGGCCACGTTGACCCCCAGGCCGTTCATGGAGATGCGGGCATGACGCCGTTCGAAAGCGCCTCCGCCCAGGGAGGCGAAATAGGCCGCGTCATCGAAGACCCGCGCGCGGTAATAGGCCAGATCCCACCCGGAAAACTCGCCGGAGAGGGAGAAGGCGTACTCGGTGTTCTCCCCGCCGTCATCCGGAATCGCCTCGGCGGTTTCGGTCTTGAGGGGATAAAAGTCGCTGCCCAGCACGGGGGCCTTGTCGAAGCGGATCTCGTGGATGGCGATGGCGGAGACGGTCCAGGGGCCGAAGAACACCCCCAGGCGGCTCATGGTCAACGGCAGCCGCAGGTCGGCCAGGTCGGTCAGGCCGGGCTCGCGGAAGTCCAGCGGGTTGAGAATGTCGGTGATGCGGATGTTGTCCGACTTGCCCCAGACCACGATCTGCCGCCCCAGCTTGAGGTCCACGTTCTCCGTGAGGCTCCCTTCCACGAAGGCTTCGCGCAGTTCCGCCTCCTGCTCGCGGCTTTCCAGCACCTGGGCGGTGTATTGCTCGCGTCCGTTGAGGCCATAGGCGAAGTCGTGGAAGGCCTGGCCGGTGATCTTGCTCTTCCAGCTTCCGCCCAGCTTGAGGGACAGCTCCAGCCGCAGCGCCGCCCGCAGTTTGGAAAGGCCGTGGTGATCCGTTTTAAAGTCCTCGGCGGTGGTAGTGGAGTGCCCGGCGTAGTTGTAGGAGCCGTCCAGGCGCAGAAAACCGTTCACCTGCCAGAACGAGGGTTCGGTGGCTGTTTTGGCCTCGGCGTCTTTTACTCCCGGTTCATCTTCGAATCCGGAGGAGAGATCGTCATCGTCCGATTTTTGCCCCTCATTTTGCTCCTCCCCGTCATCGAAGCCCGAAGCAAGATCGTCATCGGATTCGGCCTGGGCCAACAGCGGGGGTCCGGCGGCCCAGGCATCCGGCAACCCGCCGGGGGCGGCCAGCAGCAGCACCAGCAAAATCAATGGCGCCAGGAAGCGCATGGTCATCGGGGCGGGGTTCGGGTTTTCCACAAGGCCGGCGCGGGGTTTCAGCTTCACGGTCAGAGGCCTTTTTCCAGCCGCCGCGTGGTGAACATCCGCTCCGTGAGGTTCTGGTTGAATTTCACGTTCAGAAACCGCAACACCGTGGTGTGGACCTTGCGCTTGCCCTGCTTGGTCACGGTCTGCATTTCGGTCGCCACCCAGATGCCGTCGATGCGCTCCAGCTTTTTCACCTGGAAGAACTTGCGGCGGGGGCTTTTGTGTACCCAACGCACCGAGCGGATCACCATGTAATTGTCTTTTCGCACCCAGAGCACCGACTTGCTGTACCCCGTATCTTCGGCCACCTCGGGCCTGCGGGGGGTGGCCTGAATGCGCCAGGTGTCCACCCCTTTCACCTTTTCGCTTTGCCTGAGGAGCGTATAGTCGTAGTCCTCCAGGTCCGGCTCGGTCAGGTCCGAATAGTTGAAATCGCTGCCCATGAAAGCGCCGCTCTTGTCGCTGGAGGCGATGCGCTTGGTCTTTCCCAGCGCCGGCAGGTAGAGCCACTGGTCGTCGTCCTTGCCCGGGGCGTCGTAGTCAAAGGTGAGAAACCCGGTGTTCTTCACGTCGGCGGGCGAGAGAAAGAACATCAGGGTCAGGGAGTCCTTGCCCCTGTCCTTGCGGAACGATTTGATGCGGCGCACCCGCTTGTTCCCGCGCCGGTCGATGAGGATCATTTCCATTTCGGAAGTCTGGTTGTCGCCGTCGTCGCGGTCGTTGACTTTTTGCATGATCTCCCGCGCCAGGGGGTCGTCCTTGGCCGCCAGGGCCGGCGCCCCGCTCGCGGCGAGGATCACCGCCACGGCCATGGCCGGCATCAAGGACAGCATCGCGGCCCTCGCCAGGGCTCTTGGCGATGCCATCGCCAATACCTCCGTGGCGCCCAGGGGAAGATGGAGGAGGAATGAAAACCTGGAAGATATTTTCGCGTTCATTGGTTTTGCTCCGCTGGTTGGATTTTTGGTGAACCGTTCATATGGGTAAAACTTCCCGGGCGGTTACCGCCGGGGGCTGCATTGCGTTCCTCCTCTTTGGCCGGTCCCGTGGGGTTTGGGCTGGGCGCCCTCTCCAAGGTTCTCCTACGCCGTTGAAGAATGGGTACTCCATTTCTCCGCCAGGGTCCGGCCATACTTGGTGCGGATGACCAGTTCCAGCATGGCTGGGGCCAGCAGGAAGTCCGACAGCAGGGCGAAAATCAAAGTGGTCCCGGTGAGCAGGCCGAAATAGAAAATATTGTTCATGGTGCCGAACATGAACAGCCAAAATCCGGCCACCAGCACCAGCGTGGTGAAGACCATGGCCCGCCCCGCCGACAAAAAGGTTTCCTGCACGGCGCGGCGCACGTCCTTGTATTCCCCGTAGTAGGCCCGGAAATTGTGGAAAAAATGGATCGTGTCGTCCACCGCGAGGCCCAGGGCGATGCCGCCGATCATCAAATTGAACATGTCGAGGCGGATGCCGGCAAACCCCATCACCACTCCCAATGTGATCAGGATCGGGAAAAAATTGGCGACCATGCTCAACAGCCCGATCCGCACGCTGCCGATCAGCACGATCATCATGAAGGTGATAACAACGCTGGCGATGATATAGCTTTGGGCCATGCTGACCATCATGGCGGAAATCATCGAGGAGAACAGATGGAGCAGTCCCGTTACCGAAACCCTGGCGTCGTCCCCAAAGAGCCTTTCCCCCTCGGCCCGGATGTCCCTCACGAATTCGACGTAATCCGAGGCGTCGCGGGTCGGCACCGTGATGGAAAGCCGTGATTTGCTGAACAGGCTGTCCACGAAATTTTCCCTGTCGTCGCTGCGGCTGTTTTCGAAGAGCAACAGTTCCTGCGCGATGGCCGCCCGCTCCTGCGGGATGGCATAAAATTCCGCGTCGTTGCCGTTCAGCGCCTGGTTGGTTTCCTTGACAATGTTCACCAGGGACACCGTATTGCTGACCACCTGGGCGCCATCGCGCTTGAGGCGATACCCTTTGGCGAACCGCTCCAGGGCGTCGATGTTGTTCATCACCGCTGGCTCGTACTGTCCGTTTTCCCTGCCAGTGTCGATGACCACCGCAAGGCGAACCGCCCCCCCCATTTTCTGGTCGAACAGATCGTTCGCCTGGCGCAGGGCGGAGGTTTTGGGAAGGTACTCAAAAAAGTTCACGGAAAACCGCAGGCTGGCCATGCCGACGGCGGAAAGGACCATCAGCAGCCCGCCGGCGATCACCACGGCCACCGCCCGGTCCACCGCGAAGTTTCCGACACCCACCAGGGCCCGGTCCAGCGCGCTCCGTTTCGCCGGGGCCGTCCCCCGCTGGATCGGACGCATGGGCCAGAGGGACAGCGCCGCCGGAATCAGCACCAGGGTATAGACCAACGCGATCAATACTCCGATCCCGGCAAAGATGCCCATATGGGCCACTGGGGGCATTTTCACCGTGGCAAAAGCGAACAGGCCGGCCGACGTCGTGAGGCTGGTCATCAAAATTGGGAGCCCGGAATGGCCCATGGCGAAAATCAACGCCTCCTCCTTGTCGCCTCGTTGTGCGTAGCGGCGGAAAAAAATCGCCAACAGATGCACCGTGGCGCCCACTCCGGTGGCGAGAATGAAGGAAGGCAGAATAAAAGTCGTCATGGTAAATGGCGTTCCGGTGGCGGCCATCACGCCCACGGTCGAAATGAAGCTGAGGATTACAACGATCAGGGGCAGCACCACCCCGGATATCCGGCGAAAAAGGACCATCAACAGCACCGCTATGGTCAACATCGCCAACATGAGAAAAGTTGCCATGTCTTTTTGCATGGTGCGCTGGAAATAATCGCTAAGCAGGGGCTGACCCAGGGTAACCATGGGAAAGTCCGGCCCCCTGAACCGGTCCATCACGATGTACATCGCTTTGAACAGGGCCTTGTTCTCCTCCACGGAGAGGGGCGCCCGGGCCTCGCCCTTGCCATCGGCGCTCTCCCCGGCGGAGTCTTCATCGTCGAATCCATCGAGATCGTCCCCGTCGGATTTCTCCGGGGAGTAGGCCAGGGTTTCGATGATCACGGTGGTGAGCGTTCCATCCTTGGAGATGAGAAAGTTCGGATAGAGGCGCGAAGCAAAAACCCGTTGGCGCAACTCCGCCATTTCGGCCGGCGACTGGGGAATGTTTTTCAGCAAATCCTCGATAATCAGCACATCCCCTTCGCCCCGGGTATTGCGCACGTTGGCCAAGCTGGTCACTTCCTGCTTGAAAGGAACTTCCTTCTCGATCGCATCGTGAAATTCAACCAGTTTCCGCAAAAATTTGACGTCGAACACCTCCGGGGGACTGATTCCGATGATGACCACCTCCTCGCGCCCGAATTGTTCCCGCAGGGCCTCGTAATCCACCAGGATGGGATCTGTTTTACTGAAAAAGCTTTCCGTGGAGGTATCGAACTGGACCTTTCGCAGCTGTGTCGCAAGCCCGGCAAAAATAATCAGCATCACGGCCAGCACCTTCCACCTGTTGCGGTAAACACCGCGGCCAAGGTTCTCGAACCCCGTATTGAGCATCTTTCTGTTGATCGCCATTATTTTCTCTCTGTGTTTGTTTTCGTTTCCACCGATCCCGGCGCTGCTCCAATCCTGGGATGCGTCCGAAATCCGGGGTGGGATCTTGTTGGGTTCAGGCGGCTCCATTCCGCGGTTGGAAGCGATGAAAGCGCTTTTCTCCGGCCTCGTTCATCCGTCATTGCGTTTGCTCTTGTGACCGGTCTGGCGGTGGATCCGCTGGCGTCCTGTGCCGGTTGGGTGTGCCGGTTGGGGGTGGATGGGCGCGCTCCCGGCCCGTTAGGACGCGGGGGATTCGGAGGGGGCCAGGCCGCCATTGGCGGAAGCTTCCTCGAAAGCCGGGGCGCTGCCCCAGCGTTCCAGCAGGGCCCGCCCACGCGGGGTGCGGGTGATCAGTTCCATCATGGCCGGGGCCAGCAGCATGTCGGCCAGCAGGGCCAACACCAGGGTGCTGGAAATGAGGATGCCGAAATGCACCAGATTGGTCAGCGAGGCGAAGGCGAAAAACATGAACCCGGTGACCAGCACCAGCGTGGTGAAGAACATGGCCCGGCCGGTGGAAAGCATGGTATCCCGGATCGCTTCCGCCGCGTTCTTGCGCAGGGTGTAATAGGAACGGAAGTTGTGGAAGAAGTGGATCGTGTCGTCCACGGCCAGGCCGATGGCGATGGTGCCCACCAGCATGTTGGACATGTCCAGCTTGATGCCCAGCCAGCCCATCACCCCCAGCGTGATCATGATCGGCGCCAGGTTGGGGATCATGCTGAGCAACCCGATCCGCACGCTCCCCAGCAGCAGGATCATCAACAGCGTGATCACCACGCCGGCGATGGTGTAGCTCACGGCCAGACTCTCCATCAGCAGCGAAATGGTCTGGGTGAACATCTTGAGCGTCCCGGTGGTGGTGATCTCGCCGAATTCACCCAACAGCCGGTTGGCTTCGGCTTCCAGCGAGGTCACGAACACGCGGTATTTGTTGGCGTCCTTGTCTTTCACCTTGAAGCTCAGCCGGGCCTTGGAAAACCGGCTGTCCACCAGCCGCTCCCGGTCGTCGGCGCCCCCGCTGGTTTCGAACAGCAAAAGTTCCTGCGAAATCAAATTGGCATCGCCGGGAACGGTGTAAAAGGCAGGATCGTTTCCGTGGAGCGCCTGGTTGGTTTCCTTGAGCACGTTGAGGATGGAGGTGGTTTTCCCCACCACCCGCTCCCCGTTTTCGTCCCGGAAGGCCTCGGCGAATGTGTTCAGCTCGGCGATCCGGTTCATCAGCTTGGGATTGTGGAGGCCGTTTTCTTTTCCCGTATCCAGCACCACCTCGATGGTGGGCAGCCCTTTCAGCTCCCGGTCGATGGTGATCACGGCGTCGCGCACCGGGGTGCCCTTGGGCATCCAGGCCATGAAATGGTGGCCGAAGCCCTGGAAAAACAAGCCGCTGCCCGCCACGGCGAAGACGATCGCGCTGACCAAAACGATGCTCCAGGCCCGCCGGGTGGAAAAGCCCGCGATGGCCGTCAGGATGCGGTCCACCCGCTGTCCTGGATGCTGTCCGCCGAACCGGGGTTTGGGCTTGAGCGGCAGGAGGGAGATCAGGGCCGGCATCAGGGCCAGCGTGAAGATCAGGATCAGCATCGCTCCCAAGCCGCCGAACAGGCCCAGATCGGCCACGGGGGCCATCTTGGCGGTGGCGAAGGAAAACAACCCGGCCGCGGTGGTCAACGCGGTCATCACCACCGGCAGGCCGGAATGACCGAAGGTGTAGACGATGGATTCCTCCTTGTCCCCTGTTTGCTGATAGCGCCGGTAAAAGATGGCCAGAATATGCACGGAACTGCCGATGCCCACCGACATCATGAACGAGGGCAGGATCGAGGTGACCGAGGTGAACGGCGCGCCCGTCAGGGCCATCAGACCCACGGCGCTGAGCAAACTCAACAACACCACCATCAACGGCATCAACGCGCCGGAATAGCGGCGGAACAGGAACAGCAGGAAAACGGTGAAGGAAATGAAGGCCATGGTCATGAATTTTGCCACGTCCCCCTTGATGGCCCCGTTGAAAAAGCTGCTGATCACCGGCTGGCCGGTCAGTTGAATGGGGAAGTCCGCACTGTGGAAGGCGGCGGCCACCTTTTTCACCGCTTCGATCACCTGCTGGTTTTCCTGCTGCGTGAGAGGCACGAAAGGCGTCTCCGCTTCCCCGTCCGCTTCTTCCGAGAAGCCCCCGGCCAGATCGTCCGTTTCGCCTTCCCCGTCTTTTCCGTCTTTCGTTTTGGATTCGGCGACGGTTTCCACCATCACCACGGTGGTGCGTCCGTCCTCGGAAATATACAGGTTGGGATACAGTTTGGAGGCCATCACCCGCGCCTTGAGCGCCGCCATGGCCTCGGGCGTGGCGGGAATTTCCTTGATCAGGTCTTCCACCACCAACGTGTCGCCCTTGCCGTAGGTGTGGCGGACGTTGATCAGGCTGGTCACCTTTTTGCGATGAGGCACGTTGTCCAGCGCATCGTGAAACGACTTCAATTTGCGCAGAAAGCTGGCATCGAAGACCTCCTTGGGCTGCAAAATCGCGATCACCATTTCATCGCGCCCGAATTGCGCCTTGAAGGCATTGTATCGAATCAACTCGGGATCGTTCTTGTGGAAAAAACTTTCCGGGGAGCTGTCCTGGGTCAGAAATCGTAACTGGGACACCAAGGCGGCCGTCAGGGCCACCATCAGCGCCAGGGTTTTCCAGGGATTGCGGTAGATCATCCGCCCGAAGCGGGCGAAACCGGTTTCAATGCGATGCTTCAATTCCGCCACGGAAATTGTCCTCGTTTGCCGGGGCCGGCGATGGGTTTCAGCCGGACCGCTTTGACGTGTGCTCCGCCAGGGCCGCCTCGGTCACCAAATGGCCCACGCCAGTGAGCGATTGAATAATGAACGCGTCCCCCGAATCCTCGGAAACCCCGAGGCAGATCATGATGGCCAGGCCATGGGTGTAGGTCCACATCGTGGTCAGCAACGCCATCCGGGCCTTGCGGGGCATCTCCGCGAAACCCGGAATCCGGCGCATTTCCTTCACCAGCGTGTCCAGCAGCTTCTTGATGTTGGCCTTGATGTGGACGCTTTCCAAAAACAGCGCCCGGAACAGCCAGGGTTCCTCCCGGGCGAACACGCAGATACCCACCCCCATGTTGAGAAAAACCAACTCGGTGAAGGAACGGGCCGTATGCTCCAGCAAGCGGCCATGGGCCAGCGAAATGACCTCCCGCTCCAGCTCCTCCATGGAGCCAAACGCGCTGTACACCGGCGCCGTGGATGAACCCAGCGTTTTCGCCACATGCCGCACCGTCAGGCCGCCCAGGCCTTTTCTCCGCACCAGATCGAAGGCGGCGGAAAGCACCGATTCCTTGGTGAACCGGGTCGGCGGTGGCATCTGAAATCGTCCTCGATAATTGAAAATTCATCTAAAACGCAGGTTATGTAACACTGTTATATATCCGATGTTTTTTAACGTCAATCCCCCCATGCAATTTTTCTCTCATGCGGGCAACGGGTTCACGCCTGGTCAAGCTGTTCCATTGCTAAACCAATTTTGTTAAATTTCTGTGTTCGTCCCATGAAGCCTGGGTAAACTTTCCGGCGTTGTGTTCGATTCCAAAAGGAACGAAGACGCTTCCCAAAAAGCGCCTCACCCCCTGGCCCCCTCTCCCGGCGCTTTTTAACAGCCCGAAGAGGGGGTAATTCATTGTGTTTACAACAATATAACATAAGAACGCCCCTCTCTTTTGGAGAGGGGCAGCCCCGGGCACGGTGTTTGTGGGCGGGGTGAGGTGCCGCGTGGAAACTCCTCAACCCTGAGCGCTAAAAATAAACAATATTCCTGTCCCTTTGGCTCAGCAAAAAGAGATGTATAATTAATGAAAACAATAAGTTGCCGAAAAT
>JACZSY010000181.1 GCA_022573975.1 SAR324 cluster bacterium
TCCATGGTTTCCGTTTCCGTTTCCGTTTCCGTTTCCATGCTGGAAACGTCCGCCACGCCAGTGCCGGTAGTAAACTCCCCATCCATGTCCGCGCGTTCGGTGGATCGCCGCCGGGAGAACTCGGCAAACGCGGAATCGTGGAATCCACCGGAAATTTGGTAGAGGAACTCATTGAGCACATTGGCCATGCTCATCATGGTGGAACTCTTGCGCTTGATGGAAACGATGTCCACGTCGAGAAGAATACCGGGCTGAATGTGGTAGGGATTGACCAGCGCCGAGAACCGGTTGAACTCGGCCTCCAGAAATACTATCCGGTCCTCCACCAATTGCCGGAGCAGGGGATTTTTCTCCTCAAAGACGATCCCCATCTTATCGCGCATGAGCGAAAATCGTTCCTTGAGATCCCGAATGCGGTATTCCGCCGTCGGATGTTCCTTGATCGACATCCCTTCCTCGGGTGGAATGAAGATGATCTCATTCCATTGGCGGACCCGCACCTCGGGCGCCACCGCGACCTTGGGCGCCTCTTCGCCTTCTTCCCCTTCAGCGGCCTCGGCTCCCTCCTCATGAACAACCGGCGCCTCCGGTTCCGTCTCACCGGCGAACCAGGTTTTTCGTTTCTCCTGCACCTTCCCCCCCAGCACCTTGCTGGAGAAGGAATCCCAATCGTCACGGCCGGTCTGAGTGCGGTTTTCCTGGTATATCTCCTCCGCCACATCCCACACCTCATGGATTGTGCGTTCCAATTCGGACAATTGGGTGATGTAGGCTTCGCGAAGGACTATTAGCTGGGGTTGGTCGTAGTGAACCAACTGCAGCGCATATCGCTCGTCCGGCAACTTCTTCTGATCCGTGACCTCGTATTCGCGGATTTCGCACCGCCGGATGCCTTTGTAGTTCTCGATGTGCTGATAACTCATCCGGCTCCAGTCGAGAATATGGGTGATGGCGTTAATGGCCGTGTTCCACCCCCGGCTGCGGATATTGTCGTCTTCGATCAACTTGAAGACGTTTTCCCTCACCCCCAGGGCATCGAATTGGTCCGAATCGATTTCCGCGTGGATGTTCTCCACGGCGTCCATGAATTTCTTGGCGATCAGCGAATACCGGCGGGAGCCTTCGGTTTCTTCATCGGAGGTATAATTTTCCAGCAGCCGGATGCGTTCGAAGATGATTTCCTCGGGCTTGTACTGCTGCTTCCCCTCGTCAATCAAATCGTAATTGATCTTCTTGATTTCATCGTCGATGGCCTGATACACCCGGCTTGTCATCAGGTCCTTCAGCAGGTTGACCGCCGCGGTCTGGTAGGGGTAAATCCGGCTGACCAATTCGGCATCCAGAATGTTGAGGGCCAGCTTCAACTGAAACACCGTTCCTGGTTTGGACGGATGATCCCGAAATGAGCACTTGACGATGGAATAAGCATTTTCGCCCCGGACAAAGGCACCCACGTCCGTTTTTCGGCGGAGCAGGCTGTTGGTATGGGTCTCCAGGTCATTCATCTCCCTTTGCACGTGGCCCTGGAGGTGCCCGAACATGTTGACGATGGATTTTTCCACCTCGCCGGTGTTGAACTTGTCCGATCCCGCGATGCGGTCCAGCAGATAGGATATCGCCCTTGGGGTATAACGATTCAATCCACGCAATTCCTCCTGGTCGATCAGATCGCGCACCTTCTTGCCCATTTCGTCCTCAACCGATGTGAGATACCGGTTGACCATGTTCTGCATGCTCTGGTTGTAATAGGTGTGGAGCTTGGGCTTGATTCCCCCCATTATCTCCAGCCGGTTCGTCACCTCCGGCGGCAGTTTGGCGTGGAGGTGGTTCAAAATCTTGTCCACCTCCTCGTCGACCAGGAGTTGGGCCTCGGAATACTCATCCCGATTGTGCCGGTTCAAACTGTTTCGGGAACCAACGGCACTCGGCAATTCCGGATGGATGATATTCGGTCCGTGAGTGATGATCTCGTTGGCCATTTATTGCTCCTGTTTTCGAATGAAAGCTGACTTAAAAAAATGAATTTGCTTCAAATGGAAAAACTCAATACCTCCCCTACCGTCCAAAATGCAACTCGCCCCAGGGTCTCCACCACTCGGCACCCTGGTTCTGCCAAACTTTCCCGCATACAGACGCGAGGAATTGTCGGAATTTTCAAAGGTTTACCTGTATTGACCCCCCGGAGTCAAGCCTTTCCATATTCCGCTGTTGTGAAACATGCGCTCCTTCAGGGTTTCAGAGCCTCCTGGCCGACGCCCCGCCATTATTTTTCCCGGGTCGAAAACCATGATCGTTAACCGTTGCCCCCCTTGTTCATTAAATATTGCGCGACGGCCAATTTGGCGATGGGCACGCCGTTTGGGTTGCAGGTTACGAAATTGACCCGGGAACGAAACGCGAATTCAATGTTTCCCGGGTCCGAGGCGTGATCGCCACACAATCCGATCAGGATATCCGGCCGGGTCATTTTGCCAAAATGTGACGTGGCATTGATCAATTCCTTCACCGGTGTGGACAGGATCTGGAAAGGGTTGTCCTTGAGAATGTCATATTGGTTGAAGGCAGGCAAAAAAGTGTTGAGATCGGCCTGAGACATTCCGTTGGTGGTCTGGGTCAGCATGTTGGTGTCGATACTGAAAAAATCGGATTGCTTGGCCATATGGCCGGCCATCAAGGCCGCCGCCGGAAATTCAATCACCGCACCCACCTGTAGCTTGAAAGGCAGTTCTTTCAGTTTCATTTCCTTTGCCACCATTTCGCACACCCCCCCGATCCCGGGAATGACCGTACTTTCAATGCTGCGGCCATGCCGGATGAAGCGCATTTCCGCATCGCTCATCACGCCCGGCACCAGCAAGTGGACTTCGGGGAATGTTCCAGTTTTCTTCGATGCGCCAAACACGCCACGCAACACGGCGGCGACCAGGGACTCGTATAAATCGGGGTAGGTTATTCCAATCCGGCTTCCTCTCAGGCCCATCATGGGATTGAGATTCCCCATCTGAGAGGCCCGGTTGGCCAAATCTTCCTCGCTCATTTCGGGATGTTTTTTGGCCAGGCTTTTGAACAATTCCCGCTGCTGTTCGGGCTCATGGGGGAGGAATTCGGTCAAGGGGCCATTGAGGAGCTGGATGATGACCGTGCGGTCTCCCACTGGCTCGAAAAGACTGGCGAATTCCTTTTCCAGTTCCTTTTCAAAGGTCTTCAAGGCCTTGGCCCGTTTTTGAGGATCGGCCATCAAGATGGCTTCCTGGAAGGCGGCCAGGGGTTTTTCCCGCATCATGATCGTATCGACCTTCATCAGGCCAATGCCCTTGGCGCCCAGCCTGAGGGCCATTTCCACATCGCTCTCCGATTCGGCGGTGGAGAAAACACTGAAATCGGCGCTGACTTCTCCCAGCATCTCGACGAATTCCTGCAGGCCATTGGTGGCGGTGTCCGGAAAGACCAGTTGGGCTTCCCCCACCCAGATGGTGGGATCGGTGTAGGTGGGCACCTCCAGGGAAATGGTATCGAACTCGTTGACCCGGTTTCCCTCCACCAAGGCATACCCATCATGGAACTCGATGTCCTCGAAAAGCAGGCAAGGCTTGCGCAGGCTGCGCGAGACAACAGGCGCGTGGGAGGCATATCCCCCCACCGAAGCGATCACTGCCTGCCCCAATTCGATGGACTCCACATCCTCAGAATCGGTATGGGCCATCATCAAAATCAGGTTTGAGTTCAAACCGGCCAGGGAACATCGGCGGTATTCCGACAGCAGGGCCGGCGTGCTGAAGCAGACCCGGCCCACGGATGCGCCCGGCGATCCCGCCATTCCGCCCACGATTTTGGGCATGCCCTTGGTGGTCTTGTGATCGATGATCGGATGCAGCAGGTCCTGAAGCTGGTTGGGAGGCACGGAACTGATCAATTTATTCCTGTCGATCAGTCCTTTGGCAAACAAATCGAGCAGGGTTCGAATCTCAGCCTGGGTGGATTTTGCATCCACCGGATTCTGCTCCACCACCCATACCAGGGAATCCTCGATCACGAATTTCACCTGGCGGATATCGAGGAATTTCTCCTCCAGTTGTCCGGAAATTTTCTGGAGTTGCTGAAGATATTCGGGCTTCAGCTTGAAAATATCCTCGGCCTGATCCGGAAGTGTGTCGAACTCATTATGGCCGAAAAATCCAGACAATTTGGATTCGCCGCTAACGATGTCCCTGGTGTAATAGGCTCCGTTATAGGAATTTTCCCCGAAATTCCCATAAACCATCACCTGCACCATCAAACCGGCCTCGATATCCTCGTTCATGGGGTCCTCCAGGTACTGGGAGGCCATCGAGGTCAACACCATTTTTAACTGGTCGTATCCATCCTGTGGAAAGTCCGGTACGACCTTCTCCCGGTAAAGGGCGCAAATTTCCTGGTGGGAAGCCTTGGCCTTGGCGACATCCTCGAACTCCGACATTTTCTTGCCCAGAAACCGGGTTCCAATTTGTTCGAGAAAATGGCGGTATTCATGGTAGGCGAAATCCTCACCGCAAAATTTGGCGAAACCCTTGGTGACCTCGTCATTGATGCCGATGGTGTGCACCGATCGAATGGTTCCAATCTGAATGGAAGGAGAAATCACGGTTTTGAACAACAAGGGCCGCTCCGGTGCGGCGAATGTTTTCCCGGTCTGGTTTTGAATCTTTTCCACCGCGGCCATCAGGGTCTCGCGAGTGAGCGCCTGCTCCAGGTCTCCACTGATAATGGATTCCGATTCAATTAGAAAACCAGGGGCGATGGGTGTTTTGAGCTGGGCGAGCTGCACCATGTTTCTCCCCCTGAGCCCGAAACGCTCTTGGAGGTTTTCGCCTTCGATGTATTCGTCCTGATTGAAATGAAAAAGTTCAACCATGGGGTTCTTATACTTTTATGAGTTGATGTTTTTATTATAAATGACCGCACCGCACCTATCTTACTGGCGGAAATCGGTGGTGAAAACCAAAAAAGCGAACACCTGGAACATCTTCTTTCCGTCGTTGACCCGAACCACCTTCGCTTCTGGAGCAAACTCCGTTCGGAAGGAAATAGGGAGAACTTCCATTCGTTCCGCCCCATTCCTCCCCTGGCGGAAAGCTGCGTTTCCAAACATCGAACCGGTCAAAAGAGGTTCAATACCTTGTTGACGTCCTTTTTCAAATAATTCTCGAAGCGGAGGCTGGCGCCTTCGTAAAGGTAGCGTTGCAGCTTGGCGACTCCCTTGATTTCATCGCCCGCGACGCTGAAAAGGATCACATCGCCATGTTTTACCCGGCCCCATTTAAACAATGCATTGATATTGTTTACTTTTTGGCCATCGTGAAAAATATGCACCTCTACCCCCGGGTGCTTGGTCATGTAGCTTTCGACAATGTTTTTCCAGGCTTCCACATTTCCGTTGTGGAACAACTCATTGCTGACCTGAACACTGTACTTTGGTGTCATTCTCATTTTTCCTCTTGGGGCAGAGGGCGCCGCTTTTTCCCCTTTGCCAGGGGCCTTGTCTCCATCCGCCGCGGACGAATCCTGTGGCGGTGTGGGCGGTGGCGGACTTGGTGGAGATACGGCCGCCTCGGTGGGCGTTGACACCGCCGGAGCCGTCTGGACAGGGATCTTGGATTCCTTTGGGGGAGTCGGCGGGGGGGGGGCTTTCGGGGTCGCTCCGCCGAATTGCTTGGTGTCCGAGACCTCTTTTCCCATCAACAAATCCCGAACCGCCTCCAGCGCGGGTCTTTCCAGGCCGCGGTCTTCTTCCTGAATCGCCTGAATGTAAAGCACCACCAACTCGTCGCGGTCCAACTCCCGGATGGCCTCCCAATGGGTTGCTTCCTTGGGGTTGATCAGATTGACGCCCAATTGCGGGTGGTGATAGGCGACTATGACTTCCAACCGGTTCCAGCCCCCTAAGTTTTTGCAAATTCCCTCGAATTCATCAAGACCCACGGGAAGGTTGAAGGAAAGATGGCTATAGCCCAACCGGTCGATCACTATGGCGTTGAGGATCGGGCCAATCTGGGCTTTTTCGACCTTCTTGCTCTTTTCCAGCTTGTCGATGATATCGGCCAGATTTGCCCCCTTGTCCAATTGATCGACGATTCCCGAAACCATCCTGAAATGGGAAAGGGATTTGTTGAACCCCGCCCGGGTGCTGAGCGATAGATAATCGTTGATCATGGATGGGACCTTATCCCTGGGAGTCCATCATTGGGAAAAAAAATTTTACAAATCCCGCACCGGAGACATGCCGGCCCCCGGCGCGAGAAAATGCTATTCGGACGTCGGTTCGGAAAACGACCCCAACCCCTCGGTCACCGTAGAGCGGTAACGCTCATGCTGCGACATGGACCGGTCACTGAACCCCCTGGAAATTCCGGAGAGGAATTCGGTCAGCACGTTGGTCATCCCCTGAATGGTGATCTTCTTGCGCTTGATACTGCTCAGGGAGAGTTCCAACAGCAATCCCGGTTGAACATGGTGGGGCGTAATTTGCGATGAAAACCGGAGAAATTCGCTTTCCAGGAAACTCAACCGCTGTTCGATCAGCATCCGGTGGGCGGGAAACCGCATTTCGAAAATCTCGCTGAGGTCACGCCGCAAAATCCGGAACCGTTCATTGAAGTCCTGCGCCATTTCCTCGTAAGTGCGATTTTTTTCCTCCAGCGAATTCATTTCGCGTTGGACAAACGTGACCTCGTTCCACACCCGCGCCTCGGTCTCTTCCTCACCCTGGTTGGAACCCTGGAACCAACTGGCACCGCGGGACACCTTGTTTTTGTCGATGGTGGCATTGACCACATCGTTCCAATCGCGGCGGCCGTGACTGCGTTTTTCATCCTGGTACACCTCCTTCACCAGGTCCCAAAGGCGATTTATTTCGCGCTGGAACTCAAGGAGCTGCTTCTCGTAGGCCGCCTTGTCCTCGCGAATCTGGCGCGCATCGTAATAGCGCATGACGATTTCATAACGCTCATCGGGCAGCAGCGCGGGATCGGTTTCCTCGTACTCACGGATGATCAACAGCCGTGCGGATTTGAAATTTTCCACATGCTGATACCCCATCTTGCTGGTGTCCAGGATGGCCGTAATGGCATTGATCGCCGTAAACCAGCCCCGGGTGCGGATGTGGTTGTCATCCAGCAATTTCGAGATGCCCTGCTTGATCGTGATCGGATCGTAATCTTCCGCCATGGTGTTGGGCTCCGCGGACAGATTTTCCAACGCATCCAGGAAATGCTTGGGCAACAACCGGTAACGCTTGGAGTTTTCCCCCTCCTCGTCGTCGGTGTAATTTTCCACCGCCTTGAATTTTTCGAAAATCATCTCCTCGTTGGAAAGTTCGTTGCGTCCTTCCAGCTTGAGTTGATTGTTGATTTCCTCGATTTCCTTGTTGATGAGGGAGTGAACGTGAGTCGCGATGACATCCTTGATCAAGTGGTCGGTGACGGTCTGATGCATCACGACCGGGCTGATCAACTCGGAATCCAGGATGTTGATGGCCAGCTTGATTTCCACCACCTCTTCCGGTTTTTCATAATTGTCCCGGAAGGATGCCTTGATCACCGAGTACATGTTGTCGCCGGAGATGAAGCCGCCCACATCGGTTTTTCGCAGCAGAAGGGCGTTGGTGGTGGCCTCGAATTCGAAAACGCCCCTTTGGGTGTGTCCTTGCAGATGGCCCATGATGTTGACGATGGACTTTTCCACTTCCTCGGTGTTGAACATCTCCGGCCCGCCAATGTTGTTGAGCAACATGGAAATTTCCCGGGGCGTGTACCGGTTCAGGTTGGCGTGCTCGTCCTTGTCGATCAAGTCCCTGATTTTCTTGCCCATTTCGTCTTCCGCCGTGGTCATGTAGCGGTTGAGCATGTTTTGCAGGGATTGATTGAAATAGGTGTGCAGGTAGGACTTGATATTGCCCTGAACCGAAATTTCCTCGAGCACCTCGGGAGGAAGCTTGGAATGAATGTGATTGAGAATCTTGTCCACCTCCTCGTCGATGACGAGGCGGGACTCCATGTATTCATCCCGGCCATCGCGATTCAGGCTGTTCCGGGAGCCAACCGAACTGGGAGTCTCGGGATGAACCGCGTTTGGACCTTTTCGAAAATCGCTTGCCATGACTTTATTTTATCCTCCGCAGATGAATCCTACGCGGGGTTGGACCTGAATGGGGTTGATCCCAGGCTATCCAACCGGGCCGGCACAGGCATGAAACCACATATCAATGGGTCTTTCAAAATCGAACGCAAAAAGAAATTTTCAACGCTCCCCTTAAATTTATACCTATATATTCCAACCCTCAGCGGGCAGGGGTCATTTCATTTCGAGCAAAGCAGAAAACGCTCACTTTTGCTCATTGCTGGGTTTGGAAACGAAACCTCAATAGTGCTACCAATTCAACCTATAAAGATCAAGAAAAGATACAGTTTAAAAAAAGCACGGGCCGATAAGCTTTTTTTCGCCTTCCCCCGCCGGGATTTCAGGGAACCCACCCGAGCGGCCCCGCTCCCTTTTTTCATCCGTCCCTCGAAAAGCGGGCCGGAAGAAATTTCCAAGGCTGCCGTGGGGTCGTGTCGCCAAACCCGCGCAAGGCCCGCGGCAGCTAAAGCACTTCAATTGACCCTGGCTTGGCGCATGGGATAATCTGCCAAGGCGATTGGAACCCGGCACAACCCGTTTCCACGTCCGGTTCCGGTCATCCTGATACGGGGTGAGGAAAGGGCCGGGCGATTCGGCAAATAAATTCAAGCACTGAAAATGCACGGTTCCGGAATCCTCTAAAAATCGTCACCCTTTGGTCCCTTGGCTAACCCATAAACCAGGAGAAAAGCAACCATGCCGCTCACCATTGGACAGCCCGCCCCGCTTTTTACCTTGAAAACCAGCAAGATGGAGGATTGGTCCCTCGAGGCCCAAAGAGGCGCCCCGGTATTGTTGTTGTTCATTCCGCTGGCCTTCACCCCCACCTGAACCAAGGAATTTGGGATCGTGGAATCCCGCCTGAATGAAATCCGCAGCGCCAACGGGGCGGTGTTCGGCATTTCCGCGGACAGTCCGTTCAGCCTGGCCAAATGGGCCGGGCAGGAAAGATACACCTTTCCCCTGCTCAGCGATTTCGGCAAGGACACCGCTCGCGCCTACGACGTCCTGCACCCTGAATTGGCCGGATTGAAGGAGGTGCCAAAACGCTCCGCGTTCCTGATCGACCAAAACGGCAACCTGGCGCGGCAGGAAATCTCCGAAGACGCAAAGATCATTCCCGATCTGGAAGGTTTCATCGAGCAGATGAAATCGC
>JACZSY010000392.1 GCA_022573975.1 SAR324 cluster bacterium
GAACCGGAATATGGGTCAAGGCGCTGGCCAGGGAGGTGACCAGGGTCACTCCGGCGGAAGGTCCGTCCTTGGGCACGGCGTTCTCGGGCAGGTGCACATGGATGTCCATTTTTTTGAGTTTCGAATTGAGGATACCCAGTTTATCCCCCCTGGAGCGGATAAAACTAAACGCGATATCGGCCGATTCCCTCATCACGTCGCCCAATTGCCCGGTCACCACGAATTTTCCGGATCCTGGCATGGTTTCCACTTCCGTGATCAACAGTTCGCCGCCGGCCGATGTCACCCCCAATCCATTGGTAATGCCGATCTCATTCTTGTCCTCCGCCTCCATCTGGTGAAATCGCGGCAAACCCAGGTATTTGGAAACATTTTTTGGTGTAATAATCTGATTCCGCGGCACAATTTCACTTTTCACCAATTTGGTCACCACTTTACGGAAAATTTTTCCGATCTCCCGCTCCAGGCCTCTCACCCCGGCTTCCCTGGTGTATTTTTGAATTATTTCCACCAGCGAGTCCCGGCTGAGCCGGACGTCCTTTTCCTTCAAGCCATGGTCCGTCCGCTGCTTCTGGACCAGGTGGTTTTGGGCGATCTTGATTTTCTCCAGTTCGGTATAGCCGGGCAGAGTGATGATCTCCATCCGGTCCAACAATGGCGGCGTGATGTTTTGGGTGGAGTTGGCGGTACAAATAAACATCGTCTCCGACAAGTCGTATTCCACCTCGATGTAATGATCCATGAAATATTTGTTTTGTTCCGGATCCAACACCTCCAACAATGCAGCGGAGGGATCGCCCATGATGCTGGAGTAGAGTTTGTCGATCTCGTCCATCAATATGACGGGATTTCGGCTCTGGGCTTTTTTCACCGTCTGAATGATCTTGCCCGGCATGGCGCCGATGTAGGTGCGGCGGTGCCCGCGGATTTCCGCCTCGTCCCGAATGCCGCCCAGGCTCATTCTGGCGAAGTTCCTGCCCAGGGCCCGCGCGATGGATTTGGCCAGTGAAGTCTTGCCGACCCCCGGGGGGCCGAGGAAGCACAGAATGGGACCCTTCAGTTGCCCCTTCAATTTGCTGATGGCCATGTATTCGATGACCCGTTCCTTGGCCTTTTCCAACCCATAATGATCCTCGTCCAGGATGACCTTGGCCTTGTCCAGGTCGAAATTGTCGGTGGTCACCACGGACCAGGGGAGGGCAATCAGCCAATCGAGATAATTGCGGCCGACGTTGGCTTCGGCGGACATGGGCGACATGAGCCGGAGTTTCTTCAACTCCTTGGTGGCCACCTCTTCCACCGCCTCGGGCATTTTCGCCGCTTTGATCTGTTCGTCATACTCTTCGAAATCGTCGCGGGCATCGTCGCCTTGTCCCAATTCCTTTTGAATGGCTTTGAGCTGATCCTGCAGGAAACCTTCGCGGTGCGAGGTGCCGATGGATTGGCGCACCTGGTCTTTCAGTTTTTTCTCCAGCTTGCGCACTTCGGATTCCTCTTCCATTTCCTGCCGCACCTGCTCCAGCCTCTTGAGTGGATCCAGCACCTCCAGGATTTGTTGCTTGACCTCCCTGCTCGAGTTCAGCAAAGGCGCCAGTTTGTCGGCCAATTCATCCGGCGGACTGCCCAACAGGGCGTCGATATCGATTTCATCGGGATTCTTCTTGTTCTCCTTGATGTAAAACCTGGCCGGTTCCTGAATGCGCTCGGCCAGTTTCTGAATTTCTTCGCTCTCGTCCTGGATGGTTGGCAGGAGCTCCACCGTGCCGGTGTAATAATCCCCGCTCAAATCCGCGTCCTCCAACCTTCCCCGCGACTTGGCCTCGAACAGCGCCTTGAGGGTGCCATTGGGCAGACGCATGATCTGGAGCACGTTTCCGATGGTGCCCACCCTGAACAAGTCGTCGATCCCCGGCTTTTCGATGGCGGTGTCTTTTTGCGTCACCACGAAGATGCGCCGGTCCGCCTTGAGCGCCTGTTCCACCGCCTCCATGGATTGTTTGCGCCCGATGAAAAAGGGAATGGTCATTCCCGGATAGATGATGTCTTCGCGCATGGGGAGCATGGGCAGTTGAATGGTGGTCAATGAAGAATCCTTGGACATCCTGTCACCTGAATTTTTTGTTGGGGCCGATCCTCGATCTTTTCCCGGAGGGCCGGTCTTGACGCGGATCGTATTTCCGTAGGTTGGCATCGGCGCGAAAAGGCGCCGTTTCACTGAACGCGAACCCATCTCACTCAGTCTACCAGATATTTTCCGCAACCCGAACTGAAAACCGATCAGGTCAATGGGCTATGAACGGGCAGGCGCATTGAACCCCCCGGCCCGGCCCTCTCCCTTAATGGACCCGCTTTTTCCTGCCCCCAACTTCCCCCCGGCCCGTTCTTGGATTTTCACCATTGCAAATTCGGCTGGATCGCCCCCATCGCCAGGGAGGTGATATAGGGGGAGCGTGGAAGGATGGGGGAGAGCAGGGCGGGTGCATGAAAAAAAAGCCGGAGGAAGCGTTCGCTTCAACCAGCCGCTGAATTTTGCAGGTCAGTGACCACCCGCGTTCCTGGATGGGATCGCAGGCAGGGGAAGGAAGGGTTGTTGAGACTTTAGTGTTAATAAAACAAAAGGTTAGATGCCTATTCCTTTAGCTCCGCAAAATTTTTTTGAATTTGAAGGCGGGGATGGGGTTTTCCACCC
>JACZSY010000182.1 GCA_022573975.1 SAR324 cluster bacterium
ACGGTGCGCCAACGGGTGGAGGCCGCCCGGGAAATCCAGCGCCGCCGCTTCGCCAGCGGTGTTTCTCTAAAAGCAGGCACCCGCGCCAACGGGCTGATGACCCCGGCCTGGGAAATATCCGCCCGGCCCCCTCCGCAATTCCCTGCTCCCCCCCTTTGCCCAATTCCCGCCTTTGATCTAGTATCGCCCTGATATCATGGGGAGCAATCGCCCTGCCCGAGTTCATTTCTTCAACCTGCAATTGCCGCCAAATCAGGATGATCTCCAAAACCTTATCGGCCACGGTGCTGGGCGTGGAGGCCCACCCGATCGAGGTGGAGGTGCATTTCGCGCGGGGGTTGAGCAACTTCAGCATCGTGGGCCTGCCCGACGGCACCATCAAGGAGAGCCGCGAGCGCATCACGGCGGCCATCACCAACAGCGGCTATCACTTTCCCGTGCGGCGCATCACCTGCAACCTGGCGCCGGCGGAGGTGCGCAAAATCGGCTCGGGCTTCGATCTGCCCATCGCGGCCTGCGTGCTGGGGGGCATGAACGCGGTGCCCAGGGAAGCGCTGGACGGGTACATGATGGTGGGCGAGTTGTCCCTGGAGGGGCGGGTGCGGCCGGTGCGGGGGGTGCTGCCCATCGCCATCGCGGCGCTGGCCAACGGCGCGCGGGGGCTGATCCTGCCCCGGGACAACGAGTTGGAGGCGGCCGTGGTGGAAGGGCTGGCGCTCTATCCGGTGGAAACCCTGGAAGACGTGGCCGCCCTCTTGCGCGGAGAGCGGGTGCCGGAAACCCGCACCGTGGACCCCCAGTCTCTTTTTCAGCAGGCCACCGAACACGGGGAGGACCTGCGCGACGTGAAGGGCCAGGAGCAGGTCAAGCGCACGCTGGAAATCGCCGCCGCGGGAAACCACCACCTGCTGATGATCGGCCCGCCGGGGTCGGGCAAGACCATGCTGGCCCGCCGGCTGGGAACCATCCTGCCAGCACTCGCCTTCGAGGAGGCCCTGGAGACCACCCGCATCCACTCCATCGCCGGGCTGCTGCGGCCCGAGGAGGCCCTCGTGGCCCGGCGGCCCTTTCGCGCGCCCCATCACAGCATTTCCCAACCCGGCCTGGTGGGCGGCGGCTCGGTGCCCCAGCCTGGGGAAATCTCCCTGGCGCACAACGGCGTGCTGTTCCTGGACGAATTGCCGGAGTTTCCCCGCGCAGTGCTGGAGCTGCTGCGCCAGCCCATGGAGGATCGCCGCGTGACCATCATTCTAAATGAATGGCGCAGAAACTGGCTGAGACCAAGACCCAGTTAAAACCAAATCTCCTGGCGAGTTTGGGTTGACCCCTGTGCATGGGTGGGGCCAGGTGGAGAGAATGGTGAGATCAACCAGATAGGGGTCTCGATTGGGTGGGAACTAAAGGGGTTCCATTACCGCTATCTCTTAAGATTGAATGCAAATATATATTTGAGGCTGGATCGATTTAAGGGGGGCAGATCACAGTATGACGGCTTACATATCTGGAGCTTGAAAAATGTATAGTTGAGGTATTGACTTGGGGCATTTCGGGTATGCGTCTGGTTGGCGATATGGCCTGGGCAATAGACAGGGGCGTGGAATTTGGCGCCCTGATGCAATTTGAACCACGTTACGATCATGATCTCGCCCAACGATATCCTGTAGTTAGCGTTTGCCAATTCGACAGTCGACTGTTTCCAGGAGAAGTCATCCTTGAGGCGTTTGTCTGTCACGAAGATACCTTTGATTACATACTGTCAAGATTTCTGTAGATGGGCGGTAGCCCTAAAAAGCCAAGAGAAAAGTAATTGGCGGGGATATTGGGGGCCTGAATTGATTCATAAATTTAGCCACACCAACACCAGGAGTGTATCGCTATGAATTCAACACTACGTTTTCTTCACCACCCCACGTCTCAACCGTGTCGGGCCGTGCATCAATTCCTGCTCGAAAATGAAATTCCATTCGAAGAGGAAATTGTTAATCTAATGGACGGGACCAATGAGCAACAGGGCTTCAAGGACAAATACAATCCGACGGGGCAGGTGCCGATCCTTGAGGATGGGGATTTCGTCGTATGGGAAAGCCCTGCAATCGCATTTTATCTTAACGAAAAATACAATCCTCCCGCCCATTGGTTCGGCGAAACGGCGCAGCAAAAAGCTACAATTCAGCAATATTGTCATTGGCACGCTTCTTTCTTACGTCGTGGATCCGGAGCATTTTTTTACACACATTTTGCCGAATGTATTTGGGGAGACAACGACTATTCCAAGGAAATTGCAAAAGGAAGATATACGCTAGACGATTCCCTGACGTATTTGGATCGCTGGCTTAACGAAAATACATATCTTTGTGGTGATGAGATAAGTTTCGGCGATTTACTCGCCTATCATGAGTTGGTTTCTCACGTTGCGGGGAAGATTATCGGAGAGACGGAGTGGCAAAAACACCCCAGAATAAAGCAATGGTTCGATACCATCAGCGAACGCCCCCATTCGTCACCTGTCAGTGAAATGATAATGGCTGTCGGGGCAATGCGGTTAGCCGGCGAGCTCATTCCCATGACTCGCAAAACTTCGTTGGCAAAAGGGACTGAAGTTACGCCTGGCGTGTACAGCTAAAAGACAACGCTCGTTCGACTATATATCGTATAACCATTCAGAGGGGCCTTATTTGCCGGCATTCAGACTGTAAAAACCTGAATGCCGGCAGCAAGGTTTCGTTCTAAATTTTAAATGAAAATCAAGAAAAATTGGCATGTCAATTTCGCCTGAAGATACGATTAATCACAGAGGAGACTTTTATGAAATCCCGCGCAGCTGTTGCGGTTGAGGCGGGCAAGCCGCTCGAAATTGTCGAAGTGGATTTGGAGGGACCGAAAGCAGGCGAAATTCTGATGGAAGTCAAAGCGTCCGGCATTTGCCATACTGACGAATTTACGCGATCCGGCGATGATCCAGAGGGCATTTTTCCAGCCATTCTTGGCCACGAAGGTGCTGGTGTTGTGCTGGAAATTGGTGCCGGTGTCACCTCTGTCGAAGTTGGCGATCATGTTATTCCGTTATATACGCCGGAATGTCGGAAATGCGAGTATTGTCTGTCAGGTCGAACAAATCTTTGTCAGGCGATAAGGGTCACACAAGGTCAAGGGTTGATGCCTGACGGCACCAGCAGGTTTTCTTTGAACGGCAAAAAGGTATTTCATTATATGGGATGTTCAACATTCTCAAATTATACAGTGCTACCGGAAATCGCAGTTGCAAAAATCCGAAAAGACGCACCGTTCGACAAAGTCTGTTACATTGGTTGTGGTGTAACAACCGGAATTGGCGCTGTTTTGAACACTGCCAAGGTACAGCACGATGACAATGTGATCGTCTTTGGATTGGGTGGTATCGGATTAAACGTATTACAAGGGGCTCGAATGGCAGGCGCCAATAAAATCATTGGAGTTGACATCAATTCTGACCGCAGGTCCCTGGGTGAAAAATTCGGTATGACGGATTTTGTCAATCCGAATGAGGTTGAAGGCGATCTGGTCGATTATTTGGTTGAGCTTTCAGACGGTGGCGCCGATCACTCATTTGAATGTATCGGCAATGTAAACACTATGCGCCAGGCTCTGGAATGCTGTCACAAAGGGTGGGGCGAAAGCACCATTATCGGTGTGGCTGGCGCTGGTTTGGAAATTTCGACCAGACCTTTACAATTGGTGACAGGCCGGGTCTGGCGAGGGACTGCCTTTGGCGGCGCTAAGGGGCGAACTGATGTGCCAAAAATCGTCGACTGGTACATGGATGGCAAAATCAACATCGACGATTTGATTACCCATTCCATGCCACTGGAAGATATCAACCATGGTTTTGAGATGATGCATACCGGTGAATCCATTCGAAGTGTGGTCATATTTGACTAACATTAAGCGAATGACAAATAGGAAGTGGCGGTAATCCCATATCCGTTCCTTGCATTGACATTTATCCCCTTTTTCAAAATCACTGCGGAAAAATCCGTATCGCCTCCTTTGGCAAGATGCATCAGAAGGGTGAGCCCGCTGGAAGCTGAGATGTCAGGGTTCCTCAAATTCCTGACCGATTTGTTCAGGAGCGCCCGATTCCCGAATCCCCCCGCCATGATCTGAGCGATGTTGGCGATCTCATTTTTCTCGTCCATTCAGCCTGTGAGCAGCCCCCTGTAATTGTACCTCATGGAAAGGTAGCCCATAAGAATAGGCTTACCCCCTGCCGAATCCGCCAGAAAATGCCCAACTGAAACTGTATGATTAATTTAGAAAGGTCACCATCTCCCGCGCGGCCATGTCGCTGGAGTTTCCCTGCTCGTTCCTGCTGGTCTGCGCCATGAATCCCTGCCCCTGCGGCTACCTGGGGGATACCGCGCGAAAATGCCGCTGCTCGCCCCACGACGTGGCCCGCTACCGCTCGCGTATCTCGGGGCCGCTGCTGGACCGCATCGACTTGCAGGTGGACGTGCCGGTGGCGCCCTTCGACCGGCTGGTGGAGGAACGCCGCGGAGAATCCTCCGACACGGTGCGCCAACGGGTGGAGGCCGCCCGGGAAATCCAGCGCCGCCGCTTCGCCAGCGGTGTTTCTCTAAAGGCAGGCACCCGCGCCAACGGGATGATGACCCCGGCCGAGATCGAAACCCACGCCAAGCCCGGCGCCGAGAGCATCGCCCTGCTGCGCACCGCCAGCCAGAAGCTTGGCCTTTCGGCCCGCGCCCACACCCGCATCCTCAAGGTGGCCCGCACCATCGCCGACCTGGCCGAGGCGCCGGACATCGCCACCGCCCACATCGCCGAGGCCATTCAGTACAGGAAGCTGGATCGGGGGGTTGGGTAGGGGGAGAGAGTAATGAGATGGCGGCGATAGGGGGTTGCGTCATCTGGATTCGATGGCTGCCGGTGTCTTTTGGGCGAACGTTTTGTCCGGAGCGATCCATGTGGGCAGGTCTCAATTTCGCGGAAGCCTCACGCATGATATAGTCTGGCGATCGATTCCGATGTTGCCAATAACCGTGGCTTTCCCAGGGAGATAAAGATGACGAACTATATTCCACCAGCGATTGATTGGGTTCGTGAGCAAGTCGAACTCTATGAGGGTAGCGAAGGCACCAAGGGCACGACCCTGCGAGACACCGGTCTGCCGTGCATCATCGTCACCCATACGGGCAACAAGACAGGTGGGATACGAAAGATTCCACTCATGCGCGTTAAGGTCGGCGATGGTTATGTGCTCATCGGTTCGTATGGTGGACGGGAGAATAATCCAGTATGGGTCTATAATCTGCGGGCCAATCCAGATGTGGAAATCCGCGACATGACAGAAGTTTTCAAAATGCGGGTGCGCGAAGTGGAGGACGAACCTGAACGTCAACGCCTCTGGGAGGCTAGCGCGGCGGCTTTTCCGCCCTACACCGAATATCAGGCCAAGACGTCGAGAAAGATTCCGGTATTCTTTGCCGAACCGATTTGAAACAGGCCCTTGTTTTGCAGTCACGCTTGAACAAGACGGATCATCGCCGGAACGTTCACCGTTTCCCATGGGAGGAAAGAACCGTTGAGCCGCCTCCAGTTAATGTTCCATCTCGTATGTGAATCCCGCAGGATCACTACCCTCTGCCGAGACCGTCCAGCCAACCCATTCAGAAACTGTATGTTTAATCTCTTCGGGTCTAATTCCCCGCCGCTTGCGGCGTGTTTTTTCAAGCCTGATCATTTGGAAAAATGGATCGTGTTCAGGCAGAATTAGCTTTTTGGCTTTTAATACAAAATTGGGGTTTAATTCCCCGCCCCTTGGGGCGGGCGATCATTTATTTTGGAATGGTCGCCATCTTCCGCGCGGCGTCCCCCAAATGCCACCGCGCCGGAGTTTCCCTGCTCGTTCCTGCTGGTCTGCGCCATGAATCCCTGCCCCACCCCAACAACGCCGCAATCCAGTACCGTAAGCTGGACAGAGGGTCCGGTTAGAGGTTGGGGAGGGTTGAGGCGCCAGGCGATTGGCTCCCTTCTCATCCCTTGATTATCCTTCTTCACCCGGCCCATAAGAGTGGTTCCCCGCCGTCGCCCGGCAGGCGGCAACCCGCAACCGCAACCCGCAACGGCGGATCGCCAACGCCAACGCGCTTGAGGAGACTCAGGATGTCCTACGATACCTATCAATGCTTGCAGGTCGAGATCGACCGATTCGTGGCCTTTGTGACCATCGATCATCCGCCCATCAACCTGTTCGACCGTGCCCTGATGCTGGAATTCCACGCCCTGGGCAAGCAGCTTTCCGTGGATGCGGAGGTAAAAGTCGCGGTGTTCCAGAGCGCGGATCCCGAGTTCTTCATCGCTCACGCGGACATCACTTCGATCCAGAGGATCATCGAGGATGGGAAGCGCGAAGACGACCGGCCGAATTTCTTCCAGGCCATGGCGGACCGTTTCCGCACCATGCCAAAGGTGACCATCGCCAAGATCGAGGGCCGCGCCCGGGGCGGCGGCAGCGAGCTGGCCCTGGCGATGGATATGGTCTTCGCCGCCCAGGGCCGGGCCATCCTCTCCCAGCCCGAGGTGCTGCTGGGCATCTTCCCCGGCGGCGGCGGCACCCAGCGTCTCCCTTTGCGCGTGGGACGGGGACGGGCCATGGAAATTATCCTCGGCTGCGAAGACATCCCCGCCGATCTCGCCGAGCGCTATGGCTACATCAACCGGGCGCTGCCGCCCGCCGAACTGGGGCCATTCGTGGAAAAACTGGCCTATCGCATCGCATCTTTCCCGCTCGAGGCAATCGCCCTGGCCAAGGAAGCCATCAACGCGGCGGACCCCGGACTCACCGGCAGGCTGGTGCAGGAAACACGATTGTTCAACAAGGTGCTGGAATCCGAAGGCGCCATCCGCCGCATGGCCCGCTTCATGGAAATCGGCGGCCAGACCCGTGAAGTGGAAATGCGCGATTTCGGCGCGATCGCGGAGGAAATGGGAGCGGGTCAGGCGAATTAGGCGCTCCGGATAATGCGTGATATGAAAATGGGAACACGGCAAGGCGGCACAGGTTGCCTCCTTCGGCCTCAACCCGGCCATTTCCCCCTCCCACGATCCGGAACTTAAAATCCCAGGACCATGAAAGCTGCCTATTACGAGCGAAACGGCCCGGCTGCCGATGTGCTGGCCATCGGAGAAATGCCCCCCGGCGACCCTGGCCCGGGCGAGGTGCGGGTGCGGCTTCACACATCGGCGATCAATCCTTCCGACGTGAAGAATCGGGCGGGCCTCACCCGCAAGCTGGCTTTCCCACGGCAGATTCCCGACAGCGACGGCGCGGGGACGGTAGACGCCACCGGTTCGGATGTCACAGGGTTGGAGCCGGGGCAGCGGGTCTGGGTGTACAACGGCGCCTTCGCCCGGCCTCACGGCACGGCCGCCCAATTCGTCACCCTGCCCTCCGCCCAGGTGGTTCCGCTTCCCGCCGGGCTGGATTTCCACCAGGGCGCCTGTCTGGGGATACCCTGCATGACGGCCCATCGCTGCCTGTTCGCCGATGGGTCCATTGAAGGCCAGTGGGTGCTCGTGTCCGGCGGCTCCGGCGTGGTGGGTCACTACACGGTGCAGATGGCGAAATGGGGCGGCGCCAGGGTCATCGCCACGGTCAGTTCACCGCAAAAGGCGGAGCATGCCCGCGCCGGCGGGGCCGATCATGTGTTGGATTACAAAACCGACCCCCTCGTCGAGGCCGTGGCGGATTTGACCGGAGGCCAGGGCGTGCATCGCGTGGTCGAGGTGGAAATATCCAATTTTGAGCTGGACCTGGCGCTGATCCGCCCCGGTGGCGTGATCGCCATTTATGGGGCCGTCCCGGGAAAGGTGAACATTCCGCCCTTCGGCCTGCTGATCACCAAGAACCCCCTCCTGCGTCCCGTGCTGGTCTATACCATGAGCGATGAAGCCAAGGCCCTGGCCATTGCCGATATCGCCACATGGTGCGCGGAAGGAAAGCCGCAATTCGCCATCGCCAGGCGCTTCGCCCTGGACCAGGTGGTGGCCGCTCACGAGTTCGTGGAGGCCGGACAGAAAATCGGCCATGTGGTGTTGGACATCGACTAAGCCAGGCGGGCCGCGATCCAGCGCATGGGGCGGGAAAAACCCGTGACATCAAAAACCCGTGGCGGGGAAAGCTCCTGGCGGATACTCCCCGCGCCATGAAACCAGCGGCGGTTGTGTCCAAAAACCTGGCAATTCCCAGCCTTATCCGCTGTCCCGCATGTCGCAGATGTGCAGCTTGCGCTCGGTCACCATATGGGCCGTCGCTTCCCGGTGGGCCTTGATGCGGTCAGTGCCGGCATGGGCGTCGAGGGCATCCTGGCCGGCGTACACCTCGTAGAGCATCAGCCGGTGCTCCCCCTTGCGCGGGATTACGATGTCGAAGCGCAGGCAACCCGCCTCCTTCCGCGAGGCCGTAGCGTGGGCCTGCATCCTTTCCAGAAAGTCCGCGAAATGTTCCGGATGGGTGGTGAATTCGGCGATAATGGCGATTTGGCCCATGGATCGGTTCTCCTTGGCTGTAGGGGTTGGATCGAAAAGAGCATCATCCTAACCCAACGGACGGGATTGATCACGCTTCAGTGGGGCAGGATCGCCGGTTGTCTTTTCACCCTTTCCGCCCCGGTTGGGCCCGGCCCGGACCCTGCGTTGCAAACTCGCTCGATTACGAAGGAGGGCGGGAGGGTGATCGATGGTTTGATGCGTCCCTGTCATGGCCGATGGGCTTGATATAATTTTTCCCACGAATCGAGAGGCAGAAATGATTCGAAAGTTGGCCAACCCTTGGCTTGCCTGGCCAGGAAAAGCCATTCCGCCTTCTCCTCCGGCGCAAGCGAGAATGGATGGTGGTGCTCGCTGAAGGCAAAACTTTCCCGGTCCCCGGCAACCAGGCTCCAGATGATAAATTCAATGCCCGAGTACCACGCAGCAGCAGTCCATGATTGAGAAATTTCCATCACATAAGCCTTCAACAGGTGCTCGTATTGATCATACTTTTCCGCTCCCGGGGCATTGGCGTGAAGAAGCACCACGATGGTTTCCATGATCCCCTTGTTGCGGGCCAGCTCAAGCAATGTCCTCCCACCGGGTGGGGGGATGGCAAGCAATGCCGGATCTCCCTTGACCCGTTTTCGTACATCCGGGATGCGCCCATCAAGAATTGCCTGGCGGAGGGAATCCATTTCATGCCCTGAAAAAATTGACCTGCCTTTGCCTGGTGCACCGTCAAATTAAGACCAC